>JAJZPK010000043.1 GCA_021811205.1 Pseudomonadota bacterium | reverse complement strand
CCCGACGGCTCGCTCGACAGGATAGAAATCATCCGCCCCTCGGGGTACAGGGTTCTCGACAATGCCGCAATCCGCATCGCCAAACTCGCAGCACCCTACGCGCCGCTTCCCAAAGACATCCGCAAGGACACCGACATCCTGTGCATCTACAGGACATGGATGTTCACGCGATCCAACGAAATGGTGAGTCAATGACAGACCGTTACGCCGTGGTGGGCAATCCGATCGCCCACAGCAAATCCCCCTTCATCCATGCCGAATTCGCAAAACAGACGAACCAGGACATGAGCTACGAGGCCATCCTCGCGCCTCTGGACGATTTCAAGGGGGCCATAGAAAGATTTCGAAAGGCCGGCTACAAGGGCTGCAACGTCACAGTGCCATTCAAATTCGAAGCCTTCTTGTGCGCCACTTCGAGAAGTGAGCGTGCGGAAATCGCAAAAGCGGTCAACACGCTGAAATTCGAAGGGGACGAGATTTTCGGGGACAACACCGACGGCGTGGGGCTAGTCGCCGACATCGAAAGAAATCTCCATTTTTCCATTGCAGGAAAAAGCGTCCTGCTGGTGGGCATGGGGGGCGCAGCATGGGGCGTGCTGTATCCCATTCTTCGGCAATCGCCGAAGCGCTTGATCCTGTCGAACAGGACGGTGGAGAAAGCGGTGGATGCCGCCCGGATTCTTTCTTCGCTCGGCAAATACGACGAAATCGAGATAGCCGCCAAATCGTTCGAAGACTTGGAGGGGGAGCGATTCGACATCGTGATCAATGCGACCTCCTCAGGTCTCAACGACGAGATGCCGCCCCTGCCATCCGGCCTCTTTTCAGAAAACTCCCTCGCCTACGACATGATGTACGGAAGAAAAACGCCCTTCATGGAATTCGCTGAAAAGGAGGGCGCATCGAAAATTTCCGACGGCCTCGGCATGCTCGTCGAGCAGGCCGCGGAAGCCTTCTTCGTGTGGCGCGGCATAAAGCCCGAAACAAAATCCGTCATCGAGAATCTGAGGGCATGAAGCGCTGGATCGAGCGTCTGCTCGGATTCGCATTCCTCGTCATCCTGCTCTACCAGGGATGGATTTTCGCTCATGTCATGTACTGGACGAGCCACAATCCTTCGTCCACCGCATTCATGGAAGAGCGGCTGGACGAGATGAGGAAAACGAACCATGACGCGAGAATCGTCCATGAATGGGTGCCCTACAGCCGCATCTCGAACAACCTGAAACGCGCATTGATCGCGGCAGAGGACGCCAAATTCCTGGATCATGAAGGATTCGACTGGGAAGGCATACAAAAGGCTTATGAGAAGGACGTGCGAAAGGGGAGAATCGTCGCCGGCGGATCGACCATCAGCCAGCAGCTCGCCAAGAACCTTTTCCTATCCGGAAGAAGATCTCCCTGGCGCAAGGCGGAAGAAAGCCTCATCACGGTCATGATCGAGCACACCATGAACAAACGGCGGATCCTGGAGCTCTATCTCAACAGCATCGAATGGGGGAACGGCATTTTCGGTGCAGAAGCCGCAGCCAGGCATTATTACGGCATCGATGCGTCGCAGTTGTCCGCATACCAGGCTGCCCGCCTTGCGGCCATGGTGCCCAACCCACGCTTCTACGACAGGAACCGCAATTCTGCCTGGCTCACGAAAAAAACCGGAATCCTGCTCGGGCGCATGAATTCAGCGCAGATTCCTTAATACTGCATTCCAGGATTCCAGCGGATCCCGCCTGAATCCGCTTTTCGCGAACTGGTGCCAGCGGCCGACGACGAAACACATCAGAAGATTGGCCTGCACCGCTTCGTCGAGGTCCTTGGCGATTTCCCCCTGGCTCGCCGCAAACCTGAGCGACTGCTTCAGCGTGGCTTCAAGCCTGTCATGGAGCTGGTTGATCCTGCCCTGGAGCCTTTCATTCTCGTTCACCAGGGCATCCCCGATCAGTACGCGCGTCATGCCGGGATTTTTCTTGGCGAACCCGAGCAGCAAGGAAATGATGGCCTCGACCTGCTTCATGCCGCTCTGGTCCTCTGACGATATCTTGTTGATGATGCCGAACAGCGTCTGCTCGATGAATTCGATGAGTCCTTCGAACATTTGCGCCTTGCTGGCGAAATGCCGGTAGAGCGCGGCCTCGGAAACATCGAGCTTTGCCGCAAGGGATGCCGTCGTGATTTTCTCTCCGCTCGGTTGCTGGAGCATCTGCGCAAGGGTTTGCAGGATTTGCAGTTTTCTTTCGCCTGTTTTTGCCGACATGATTTCCTCTAGTTGTATATTCGCCTTCTCGAAAGATGCCTGATCGACGGAACGCACATGTCCACATAGGACGGCTTCCGGCTCGAAGCATTCACCCAGACCGTCTTCATCCCGAGCTGCTTTGCCGCCCTGAGATTTTCCAGCGTGTCTTCGACCATGACGAACCTCGCTGGATTCAGACCCGTCTTCCTGAAGATCCTGAAGAAACCGTAGGCATCCGGCTTGGGTCGGTACTTCGAATGCTCGATTGCATAGACGGCATCGAAAAGATCGCGTATGCCGAGAATTTTCAGCACCGCCAACGCATAATGCAATGGCGCGTTGGAAAATACAATCTTTTTTCCGCGCAACGACCTCAGCGCATTCCTGAGCCCGGAATTCTTGACCACCATGTTTTCAAGTTCCGGGAAATCATGGGTTTCCTGAAGAAAATGTCCCGGCTTTGTGCCGTGGTGGCGCATCATCCCGGACAGTGTGGCGCCGTATTTTTCCCAATAGGTACGCCTCAATCTGTCGGCCTCTTCATGATCGAGGCCGAGGTGCGTCTCGAGATACCTGGTCATGCTCCTGTTGATATGGGGGAAAATATGGGACGTCGCGTCGTGCAGCGTATTGTCGAGATCGAAAACCCAGGTCCTTCCCGTCATTCAGCTTCCCTTGATCAGGGTACCCACGCCTTCGTCTGTCAGAATTTCGAGCAGCAGCGCATGCGCAACCCTGCCGTCGATGATGTGGGCCGTCTTCACCCCGTGCTTTACCGCTTGAAGGGCGCAATCCACCTTGGGCAGCATGCCGCCCGAAATCGTGCCGTCTGCGATCAGCGTCTCGACCCTTTCGGCATCCAGTCCAGTCAGCACGCCGCCTTCCTTGTCCAGCACGCCGCTCGTGTTGGTGAGCAGGATCAGCTTTTCCGCCTTCAAGGTCTCGGCGAGTTTGCCCGCGACGAGATCCGCATTGATGTTGTAGGCTTCCCCGTTTTCCCCGATGCCGATCGGCGCGATCACCGGGATGAAATTCCCCGAGTCGAGCAGGGCCACGAGGGAAGGGTCGATCTGCACCACTTCGCCGACCTGTCCGATGTCCAGCCATTCGTCGCTCTTTTCGCGGCTCTTGATCTTGAGCTTCTTGGCCTTGATGAAGCTGCCGTCCTTGCCCGTCAGCCCGACCGCGCGGCCTCCATGCTGGTTGATGAGGCTCGCGATTTCCTTGTTCACCCGACCGCCCAGCACCATCTCGACGACGTCCATGGTTTCCCTGTCCGTGACGCGCATGCCTTCGATGAATTCGCTCTGCTTGCCCACTTTCGCGAGCAGCGCATTGATGTGCGGCCCGCCGCCATGGACGACGACCGGGTTGATGCCGACCAGCTTGAGAAGCACCACATCGCGCGCGAAGCCTTCCTTGAGGGCCTCTTCGGTCATGGCGTTCCCGCCGTACTTGATCACGATGGTCTTGCCGTGGAATCGCTGGATATAGGGAAGGGCCTCGGACAGGATCTGCGCTTTTTCTTTTGCGGTGGATGGATTCAGAGACATGGGCAGCCTATGATGATGGACGATGCATCATTTTACACCGACTCCTGAATTGCCCGGAAACAAAAAGCCCCTTGCCGATGCAAGGGGCTTCCTTTCAACGTCACGGGATCATTCGACGGCCAGCCGCTTCGCCTCGGTTGTCGCCTTCTTCGGAAGCGTCAGTTCGAGCACGCCGTCCGCATATTTCGCGCGGGCATTGCCCTCGTCGATATCCTGATCCAGGGTGAATGTGCGGGAAACCTTCCCGTAATAGCGCTCCGATCGCAACACGGTCTCGCCTTTCTTTTCTTCCTTCTCATTCCTGACTTCGGCGGAAAGAGAAACACGCTTGCCGTCTATCGTCACGTGGATGTCCTCCTTCTTCACCCCGGGAATATCTGCATTCACGGTATAGCTCTTGTCGTCTTCCTTGACGTCAACCTTGATCTGGGGCGCCTGCTTGTCGAGATCCAGGCTGAAAGGCTTCACCATGAAACCCCTGAAGAAATTGTCGAACGCATCATCGAACGGCTCGATCCTGAACGGATCCCAGCGTGTAATATTGGCCATGATGTCCTCCATTAAAAATTGATTGTAATTAGAATATAGCGCTACAAGTGCGGATTTCAAGTCGTCCTGAAAGCAGGTAAAATCGGGAATTTGTCGGCGGAATCTCAATGCACATCCACATTCTCGGCATCTGCGGCACCTTCATGGGAGGCGTCGCTGCGCTCGCCAAATCCTCGGGGCACAAGGTCACCGGGTGCGATGCGCAGGTCTATCCGCCCATGAGCACGCAACTCGAAAAGCTCGGCATCGATCTTATCGAAGGATATGACCCCTCACAGACAAAACTGAATCCCGATCTTTACGTGATCGGCAATGTCGTCTCGAGAGGCAATCCGCTGATGGAAGCGATCCTCGACAAGAATCTTCCCTATGTTTCGGGGCCGCAATGGCTGCAGGAAAACCTGTTGAGGGAAAAATGGGTGCTTGCCGTGGCCGGGACGCACGGCAAGACCACGACCACATCCATGCTTGCCTGGATACTGGAGCATGCGGGACTCTCCCCCTCCTTCCTGATCGGCGGCGTGGCTCAGAATTTCGAAACCTCTGCACGACTCTCCGACTCGCCCTTTTTCGTCATCGAAGCCGATGAATACGACACGGCCTTCTTCGACAAGCGCTCTAAATTCGTCCACTATCGCCCGAGGACAGCGATACTCAACAACCTCGAATACGACCACGCAGACATCTTTCCGGATCTTGCAGCGATCGAAACGCAATTCCATCATCTCGTCCGAACCATACCTTCGGGCGGGCTGATTGTCGCCAACGGCCGCGAGGAAAGCCTGAGAAGGGTGCTCGAGAAGGGATGCTGGAGCCCGATCGAATGGTTCGGGTGTGACGAAGGCTGGCATGCGCAGCAGGGAGAAGAAACGAAGATCTTCTTCAAGGAGCGTGAAGAAGGCACCCTGTCATGGGACCTATTGGGAGAGCACAACCGTTCGAATGCGCTCGCCGCGCTCGCCGCAGCCAGGCATTGCGGCGTATCTCCAACAGTCGGGCTGGACGCGCTTTCGAAATTCAAGAACGTGAAGCGCCGCATGGAAATCAGGGGGATCGAGAATGGCGTTACGGTCTACGACGATTTCGCCCATCATCCGACGGCGATAGAAACGACCCTGAAGGGGCTCAGGGAAAAGGTGAAGGATGGTCGCATCATCGCCGTCCTCGAGCCCCGCTCCAACACCATGAAGATGGGCGTGATGAAGGATGCGCTGTCAAAGAGCCTGGAAGATGCCGACAGGGTATTTTGCTTTGACGCCAATCTCGGCTGGGATGCGAAATCCGCGTTGGCCCCTCTGGGAAAAAAGGCGGAAACGATCGGCGACCTCGGGGAGATGGTCAGGAAAATAACAGGGGTCTCAAGACCCGGGGATCACATCCTCGTCATGAGCAACGGCAGCTTCGGCGGCATCCACGAGAAGCTGCTTGCCTCGCTCAGGGCAGGATAGGGACGATATCGATCCCGGACATTTCGGGCTGGCCGAACATGATGTTCATGTTCTGCACGGCCTGGCCAGCAGCGCCCTTCACCAGATTATCGATCACTGAAAGCACCACCACCGTATCCGAGCCCTGGGGCCTGTGCACCGCGATGCGGCAGACGTTCGCTCCGCGCACGCTCCTCGTCTCGGGGTGGCTGCCCGAAGGCATGACGTCGACGAAAGGCTCATCCCTGTAGCGATTCTCGAAAAGCTGCTGGAGATCCGCATCCTTGGTCAATCTCGCATAAAGCGTCGCGTGGATGCCGCGGATCAGGGGCGTCAGATGGGGAACGAAAGTGAGCCCCACCTCCCTGTTTGCAGCAATCGAGAGCCCCTGCCTGATTTCCGGAAGATGCCTGTGACCTGAAACGCCGTAAGCCTTGAAATTGTCGGAAGACTCGGAAAAGAGGAAGCCGATTTCGGCCTTTTTTCCAGCGCCGCTCACCCCCGACTTCGCGTCCGCAATCAGATGATCGACATCGATCAATCCGGATTCGACAAGCGGAAGGAATCCGAGCTGCACGGCCGTCGGATAGCAGCCCGGATTGGCCACAAGCCTCGCCTTCGCAATCTTGTCCCGGTTCACTTCGGGCAGACCGTAGACCGCGTCATGCAGGAGTTCCGGACTGGCATGCTGCATGCCGTACCATTTTTCCCAGACAGCAACGTCCCTGATCCTGAAGTCGGCTGCGAGATCGATCACCCTGGTCCCCGCATCCAGAAGGGCCTTCGCCTCCTTCATGGCGATGCCGTTCGGCGTGGCGAAAAAGACGACGTCGCAGTTGGCGAGCGCCTCCGCAGAAGGTGACACGAATTTCATGTCGACCCTGCCCCTCAGGCTGGGGAACATGTCGCTCACGCGCGTCCCGGCGTCCCCGCGAGACGTGATCGCCACGAGTTCGACGGCCTCGTGCTTGGAAAGAAGCCTCAGCAATTCCACGCCGGTATATCCGGTCCCGCCTACGATGCCAGCCCTGATCATGGTCCCCTCCATTTTGCCCACTATAAAACAAAAAAGCCGCCAAAGGCGGCTTTTTCGAAGGAAGCTTAACGCTTCGAGAACTGCTTGCGCTTGCGCGCCTTGTGCAAGCCCACTTTCTTTCTTTCCACTTCTCGCGCATCTCGGGTCACGAGCCCGGCTTTCTTCAATTCGCTCTTGAGGTCTGCGTCGTAGTCGATCAGTGCGCGGGTGATGCCGTGCCTGACTGCGCCGGCTTGGCCGGACTCGCCGCCGCCCATCACATTGACCAGGATGTCGAAGCTTTCCAGCTTGTCGGTAAGCACCAGCGGCTGACGAACCACCATGCGACCGGTCTCGCGGGAGAAGAACTCGTCCACGGGCTTGCCGTTGACGACGATGTTGCCCTTGCCCGGCTTGATGAATACCCTGGCTACCGCGCTCTTGCGCCTTCCAGTGCCGTAATTGTAGTTTGCGCCCATGTTATGCCTTCACGATATCCAGAGGTTGCGGCTGCTGAGCCGAATGGGGGTGATTGGGGCCGGCGTAGACCTTGAGCTTCCTGAGCATCGCATAGCCCAGAGGACCCTTGGGCAGCATGCCCTTCACGGCCTTCTGCAGCACCCTTGCCGGGAAACGCGCATGCATCTTCGAGAAGCTTGTCGCGTAAATGCCGCCGGGATAGCCGGTATGCCTGTAGTAGATCTTGGCTTCGGGCTTGTTGCCCGTTACGCGCAGCTTGTCCGCGTTGATGACCACGACGTAATCGCCGGTATCGACATGGGGCGTATAGATGGCCTTGTGCTTCCCGCGCAGGCGGTGAGCAATCTGGGAAGCGAGGCGCCCAAGCACCTTGTCTGTCGCGTCGACCACGATCCAGTCGTGCTTTACTTCCTGGGGCTTAGCAGAAAAAGTTTTCATGAAGCCGTTCCTAGACACTTGAATTAGGGAAAGTTGCGAATTCTATGCTAGATTCGCCCTCCATGTCAATCTAAATAGCAGACCGTCATGAGCTGGACCTTGAAGCACGCCTTGAGCGCATGTCTCCTCCCCCCCTTCAACGTGATCATCCTTGGCGCATTGGGGCTCTTTCTCATGCGTTCCAGACCGAAGGCGGGAAAACGCATCGTCGCCCTCTCCTTCCTTTTCCTTTATGTCTTGTCGACCCCGTTTTTCGCGCATCGGGCACTGAGCGCATTCGAAGGGCACTACATCCACCCTGCGGAAGGAGCCCAGGCCATCGTGGTGCTCGGCGGCGGAAGCTACCTTCGCGCGCCCGAATACGGCGGAATCAACACGATCAGCGAAAACACGCTTGAACGCGTGCGCTATGCCACCTTTCTTTACAGAAAAACGGGGAAACCCATTCTGGTCACCGGAGGACACCCATTGGGCAACAGTGATTCGGAGGCATCACAGATGAAGGCCGTGCTTGAAAATGAATTCCATGTTCCTGTTTCCTGGATGGAGGATCAATCCAACGACACGGAAGAAAATGCGACACTGAGCTTCGCAATCCTGAAAAAACAAGGCATCACCAGAATCTACCTCGTCACCCATGCATGGCACATGAGAAGGGCGAGCCTTCTCTTCAGACATGCGGGATTTACCGTCGTCCCCGCAGCGACCCGCGTCGACCGTCTTCACGAAAAAGGCATCCTGGCCTTCCTGCCCTCGGCAAAGGCGCTCCTAAAAAGCGAATTGCTCATGCATGAACTCATCGGCATCTGCTGGTTTGAGTTAAAATCGAATCTTTAGGAGAAAAACATGAAAGCGCGCGTCAAGTGGGTCGAAAACGTCAGCTTCCTGGGAGAATCCGGAAGCGGCCATGCAATTCTGATGGACGGCCCGCCTGAAGGAGGGGGGCGCAACCTCGGGCCGCGCCCAATGGAAATGCTGCTGCTCGGTGCGGGCGGATGCACGGCCTACGACGTGGTGGCCATCCTGAAAAAAAGCCGCCAGGACATGACGGACTGCAGCGTCGAAATCGAGGCCGACAGGGCATCCGAAGACCCCAAGGTGTTCACGAAAATCCATTTCCACTTCGTGGTCAAGGGAAAGAATCTGAAACCGGCCCAGGTCGAACGCGCCATTTCCCTTTCCGCAGAGAAATACTGTTCGGCCTCGATCATGCTCGGCAAGACGGCAAGCATCACGCACGACTTCGAAATCATCGAGGATTGACGAGGCTCGAGACGTCGATCAGGAAATTTCCTTCAGGATCGAAAGGCGTGACATCGATGAGCGGCGCATCGATGTATCGCCTGATCGATTCAAGGACTTCATCGAAAACGGCCATTTCCGGATCGACCCTGTTCGCCACCCAGCCGGCGCACTCGATCCCCCTGGCTCTGATGGCATCGAAAGTCAGGCGCGCATGGTTGATCGCCCCAAGCTTCATGCCCACGACGAGAATGACCGGCAGTCCCAGCGATTGCGCCAAATCCGAGACATCCTGGTCCTCATTCAGCGGAACCATGAATCCGCCCACCCCCTCCACGACGACGACATCCGCCTCGATTGACTCATAAGCGCTGACGATTTTCCCGATGTCGATTTTCCGCCCTTCGTTGAGCGCGGCGATATGCGGTGCGACGGGCGTATTGAAACTGAATGGATTGAGAAACTCGACGGGCAGTTCGAGAGATGCCGCTTTCGCCAGCCTTTCTGCATCGCCCCCCCCAGAGCTGACCGGCTTCATTCCCGCCGATTTCAGGCCGAGCAGCGAAAAAGAGCGGAGCAGGGCGCAGCTCACCGCCGTCTTGCCTATCTCCGTGTCCGTTCCCGTGACAAAAAACCCCTGCTTCATTTCGGCCGCTCTGCAAAGCGGACGATGCTCGTCCCATCCGGAAGCGCTTTCGGCTCGGGCTTCCATGCATGACCGTAAACCACCTCGAAGGTCGCAGGAAGCAGACCATCGCGCCTGAAAGACTCGTAATTCTCGACCATCGACTTCCAGGCCGATTTGCCGAAAAGCCCTTTGGGCCTGCCCTGCATGGCATTGTGCGCGCCGATCGACTTCAAGTCCTTCAACACGCCCGCAACGTCGTGGTAGGTCAGGGTAAAGCATTCCATGTCCATGACCGGGGCTGAAAAGCCGGCATGCAGCAGGGCATCCCCGATGTCGTGCATGTCGCTGAAACGGTTGACATGGGCAAGCCTGTCCGGAAAGGCATGGCGCAACTCTTTCAGGGTGTCCGGGCCGAAGGTGCTGAACATCAGAAGACCCTTCGGTTTCAGGGCTCGCCCCATTTCCGAGAACGCCTGATCGAGATCGTTGCACCATTGCAGCGCAAGATTCGACCAGATCATGTCCAGGCTGGAAGATCCAAGAGGGAGCCGTTCGATGTCTCCGCAGACCTGGAGTGACTGCCTTGAAAAAGGCTTCTTCCACCAGGGTAACTCCGGCCTCGATTTTTTCAGCATGGCCAGGGAAAGATCCAGTTCGAGCAGCGCTGCATCAGGGTAGCGCTTCTGCAGATCGCGCGCGCCGCGCCCCGTGCCCGATCCGGCATCGAGTATCCGCTCGGGCTCGACCTTGACGTAATCCAGGCGGGAGAGCATGCGCTCACCCACTTCCTTCTGCAGCACGGCCGAGCCGTCGTAAGTGCCTGCAGCGCGGTCGAAGGAGCGCCTGACGATGCGCTTGTCAGTGACGTAATCAGGATTCATCCAGAAATTCCACGAGTTTTGAAATGAAACGGTCGGGATTTGAAAGGAAAGGCGCATGCGAGCAATTCTGGAACGACTCGAGCTTCGCATCCTTCATGTTGTCGGAAAGCCATCTCCCCGCCCCGGATGGAATCAGCATGTCGCTTTCCCCATGCATGATCAGAACGGGCAGGCAAAGCCGTTTCGCCTCCTCCCTCAGGTCAAGATCGAGCAGCATGTCGAGACCCGCCTTCACTGCATCCCTTTCACCCTTGACGAAGTAGCCGAGCAGCGCCTTGTAGATGCGCCGCTCTTCCCCGTCTTTCTGCGCCTGGAGATAGAGGAAGCGCTTCATCGTCGCATCGAAGTCTTCGTCGAACGCCCTGGCAAACTCGCTGAAGACATCTAAAGGCATCCCGTGATCCCAGTTTTCCCTGGAAACGAAGCAAGGCGTCGAAGAAACCAGGGTCAGGCTATTGACGCCTTCCCGATGGCGCGCAGCCCATTCGATGGCGATCTGACCGCCGAGCGACCAGCCGCAGACATGCGCGTCGACGGGAAAGGCCTGCGCAAGACTATCGACCCAGTCGCCCCCGGCATATTCGCTGGCCCCGTGCCCGGGCAGATCGACGAGATGCACCCGGTATTTTTCCGCCAGGCGCCCCGCGACATTTTCCCAGCATTTGCCGCTCATTCCCCAGCCATGCAGCAGGACGAGGCTGCGGCCGGATCCCATGCTTTCAATATGGAGCCGCATCTTTGAGCGCCGCGATCAGGCGGTCCAGTTGGTCGAAGGTATGCGCTGCAGACAGGGAAATCCTGAGTCTTGAGCTGCCTTTCGGCACGGTAGGCGGACGTATGGCAGGCACGATCAGACCGGATTCGGCGAGCTTCGCGCTGAGCTTGACGGCAGCCTCGCTTTCCCCGACGACGAGCGGCTGGATCGGGGTGCTTGATGGCATGAGCGCGCCCCCGATCCCGGACTTGAGGTAGCCGACAAGTTCGGCAAGATGCGCCCTTCTCCATGCTTCCGTCTCTATAAGATTCAGGCTCGCAAGAATGGCCTTGGCAAGCATGGGCGGCTGCGCAGTCGTATAGACATAGCTTTTCGCTTTCTGCACGAGCATGTCGATCAGGCCTTCGTCCCCCGCGACGAAAGCGCCCGATGCGCCTGCCGCCTTGCCGAGGGTTCCCATGTAGACGATCCTGGATGAGCGTATCCCGAAATGGGCCAGGATGCCGCGCCCTTCTCCCAGCACGCCGAACCCGTGCGCATCGTCCAGGAGCAGAATGGCATCGTATTTTTCGCAGAGCTCCAGCAAATCAGGCACGGGTGCGATGTCGCCGTCCATGCTGAACACGGCATCCGTCACAACGACCTTTCGTTTCTCCTTCGATTTTGCAAGAAGCGATTCCAACGCACCCAAGTCGAGATGCGGATAGCGGTAAAGCTTTGCTCTCGAAAGGAGAGCCGCTTCGTTGAGCGAAGCATGGTTGAGCCTGTCGCTGAAGACGGCGTCATTTCTTCCAGCCAGCACGGCAAGCACACCGATATTGGCCATGTAGCCTGTCGAAAAAAGCAGCGCGGCGGGGAGCCCGACGAATTTCGCCAGCGACCTTTCGGCCTGCCCGTGCAGGCTGCTGTGTCCGAGCAGAAGGTGCGATGCGCCCGCCCCGACCCCGAATTGCTTTGCGGCCAGGCAGACGGCCTCGATCAGGTCGGGATGGTTGGCCAGCCCCAGGTAATCGTTGCTGCAGAAGCTGACGCAGCATGCCCCGTCGACCTGCACAATGCTCCCCTGAGGGCCTTCCAGAGTGCGCCTTTTGCGCCTCAGCCCCTCGCGCTCGAGCCGGGCAAGTTCCTCCTTGAACATGCTCACATCGTTTGCATGCCGAGCTTGGCGAAAAGCGCTCTGTCCTTGTCGGCCTCCGGATTTCCCGTGGTGAGCAGCCTGTCGCCGTAGAAGATGGAATTGGCGCCGGCCAGATAGCAAAGCGCCTGGGTCGATTCATCCATCTCCCCGCGCCCCGCCGATAGGCGCACATAGCTTTTCGGCATGGTGATCCTGGCCGCAGCGATGGTTCTCACGAATTCGAGCGGATCGAGCTTTTCGGTGCCGTAAAGCGGCGTGCCCTCGACCTGGACGAGGCTGTTGATCGGCACGCTTTCCGGCTGGGGATGCTGGTTGGCGAGTTCCGCGATCAGCTCCGCCCGGCTCTGTCTGGATTCCCCCATGCCGATGATCGCCCCGCAACAGACGTTGAGTCCTGCATTTCTGACCTTCTTTAGCGTGTCGACCCTGTCCTCATAACCGCGGGTCGACACGATTTCCCCGTAATGATCGCGTGATGTGTCGATGTTGTGGTTGTAATAATCGAGCCCGGCTTCCTTCAACTGCTCGGCCTGGCCTTCTTTCAGCATACCGAGGGTCGCACATGTCTCCAGTCCAAGCGACCTCACCGCGCTCACCATTTCCTTCACCTTGTCGAGGTCGCGCTGCTTGGGGCTGCGCCACGCAGCCCCCATGCAGAAGCGCGATGCGCCGTTTTCCTTGGCTGCCTTTGCCGCAGCCAGCACTTCTTCTACGGAAAGCATGGGCTGATTCTCGACCGCCGTATCGTGCCGAGCAGACTGTGAGCAATAGCCGCAATCCTCGGAGCACCCGCCCGTCTTGACAGAAACCAGGGTCGAAAGCTGGATTTTGTTCGGATCGAAATTCTCCCGATGGATGCACTGGGCGCGATACAGAAGATCGCTGAAGGGAAGATCGAAAAGCATGGCGACCTGATCCACCTGCCATTTTTCCAAACGAGACGTCATGCCGTTTCCTGTTCAATGTCCTAATATCCAAACATCATCGGCGATAGGGTATCGGGTTGTCAAATTTGCTCCGGACGTTTTTGGACAACTGCTCAAATTTCAGGCAAAGCCTTTTCGGGTCGAACTGCCTGCTTTGCGGCGCATCGTCCAATTCCGGAACCATCTGTCGGGATTGCATCGACCACCTCCCTTACCTTCCCGAAGCAAGATGCAGGTTATGCGCGAACCCGAGTTCAGGCCCGATCTGCGGAGCCTGCCTGGCCAAACCACCCGCCTTCTCGAGAACGCTCGCGATATTCAGCTACGATTTCCCCATCGATGCGCTGATCCGCTCGCTCAAATATCGCGAAAATCTGGCGCTCGCGCCCTTCTTCGCGAACATGCTGGCCGAGGCGGCGAAGCATTATCCGATGCCGGATTATCTCCTGCCCGTCCCCATGCATCCTGCCCGGCTCAAAGAACGAGGGTTCAACCAGGCTCAGGAAATCGCACGAGTCGTATCCAGGAAAATCTCGATCGAGATGATCCAGTGCAGCAAGGCCAGAGACACGCCATCCCAGGCGTCACTTCCCTGGAAAGAGCGTGAAAAGAACGTCAGGGGGGTATTTTCCTGCGAATCGGGAATAAACGGGCATGTTGCCATCGTCGACGACGTCATGACCACGGGATCGACCCTGAACGAATTGGCGAAAACGCTATTCGAGAATGGCGCGAAAGACGTTAGCGCATGGGTGGTGGCGCGTGCCGTGAAATCAGTCTGACTGGATATTCGTCTTGGTATAGCCGGGAATGCTCATTCTCAGGGCTTGCAATGGATCGGAGCCTATTCTGGCCATGCCGTCGAGCTCGAGCTGGACAAAAAAGGCAGTAGTCGTCATCTGATAGGCGACCGCGAAGCGCTTCATCACGACGCGCAATGCCCAGCAATCCGAATCGTATTCGACGCCTGCAGTTCCATCGAGCAACTGCTTGTTGGCAAAAGAATAGTTCCATCTGCCCACGCCATTCCAGTGTTTCGCCAGCGGCCACTGCCCGGACAGATCGACCTGATTGAGCGCGTAACCCTGTGCCTGGATAGCTGCCGGCAGAACGCTAGTCAGCGCTGCAGTGGCAGGGTTTCCATAGGCATATAAAGAAAGCGGGAGGATCGTGCCGTTGTAGAGATAGCCCAGATTGATCAGCTTGCCGATCTCCGGAGCATAATGAATATACATGCTGGCAAACTGGGTTTTCCAGTTGCTGGGATTGTATTCGAAATAGCTGTCAAGACTGATGGTCTTGCTCAAGGAGCCGCCCAGACTGGCGATCACGTCCGATGTCGACGTCGTCACCGGAATCAGCTGCGGGGACTGTAGATAGAGGCGCTGCCCCAGAGTCATCCTCAGTCGCTCATCCCCGGTTTTCTGATCGATAAAGCGCGAGGTGACCGCCAAAGTCAGCTGATTCGCATCGCTGAACCGGTCATTTCCGCTGAACTGGTTTTCGGTGAACATCTGCGCATAGGTGAAATCCATTGGAGCGGAATCGAAATTGGGCAGATAGTTCTGGTTCCGGTAAGGCACATAAACGTAATAGATCCTGGGCTCGAGCGTC
>JAJZPK010000042.1 GCA_021811205.1 Pseudomonadota bacterium | reverse complement strand
CCCAAGAACCTCGCCGCAACCTTCTTCGGAGAATGGCGCGGAACGGGATCGAGACAGGTCACCGTCGGCACGATGATCAAGACGGCGGAGCGGCGCGTCTCCCTTGAAAACATCCGGCATCATGGTGAAATGCCGCATGAAGTGAAGCGCTATCTCGAACCGAGTGGCATCCATTCCAGAAAGACTGCGCTCGAAGTGACGAAACATGCCGGCGCCACATTGGACAAGGCGCATGCCATTTACGAATGGGTCGTCGACAATACCCATTACGATGCCTCCGTCGAAGGATGCGGCAAGGGGAATGCCGAAGCCATGCTTGAATCCGGCAATCTGGGCGGCAAGAGCCTGGACATCGTCTCCCTTTTCGTCAGCCTTTGCAGATCTGCGGGCATTCCAGCCAGAGGCGCATACGGCATACTGCTGGATGAAGCCGTCGACGGAAAAATCAAGACGAGCCACCATGCGCGCGCCGAATTCTATCTTGCAGGAACAGGCTGGTTTCCCGTCGATCCGGCGGAAATCCAGCGCGTCATTCTGGAAGAGAAGCGCAGCTTCGCTGACGCCAAGGTCGCCGCCCTCAGGAAGGATCTCTTCGGCCACTGGAAACTGAACTGGATCGGCCTCAATCACGAACGCGACGTGCTGCTGCCTTTCATGGAAAGCAGGATTCCGCTGTTCATCTACCCTTATGCGCAATACGGCGGCCATCTGCTCGAAGGATCGGATGCCGCGAGCTTCTATACCATCGAAGTCAACGAAATGGTCGGGACGGGGATTCATTTCTCCTGATACCAGTAGCGCCTGTGAACTGTTCTCCAGGAAGAGGGGGTTATCCCTTTTCCTGAAAAATCGAAGCTCACCATGCCATCCCTGTCGGTCCTGAAAATCCTGCTTCCCATGCCTTCGTAGAGCGCGACCATTTCCGGCCTGGGATGATTGAAACGGTTCAGGTAGCCAGCCGAAAACACGACGTAGCGCGGGGAGACGGCCCTCGCGAAATTTTCCGAACTCATCCCGCCGTGGTGGGGCGCGACCAGGACATCGGATTCGAGAATATTGGACCTCGCCAGCCTTTCCGCTGCGCGCTTCTCTATGTCTCCTGCAATCAGGACTGTCCCCGCTTTGGAAGAAACCCCGAGCACGCAGCTCCGCTCGTTGCGCGTCCCCCTGTCATGAGTGCCGGGATTGAGGATGTGAAAACGCACGCCGTCCCATTCCCAGGATGCTCCGGCCCTGCATCCCAGATGGATTCCCGCGTGAAGTAATACCGGGCTCGCCGAGGGAAGCGTCGATAGCACCCAGCCGACCGGAATCGAATCGAGGACGGAAATTGCGCCGCCCACATGGTCCATGTCCTCGTGGCTGAGAATCAGCGCATCCAGGCGGGTTATCCCGGATTCCCTCAGATAGGGCAGAACGATCCTGCTGCTGTCCGAATCGGGGCCGAATGCGGGACCTGCATCGAAGAGCAGGGCGTGGCGGCGCGTTTGCACGACAGCGGCGAGTCCTTGCCCCACGTCGAGCACGGAGAGCCTCAGCATGTCCGGCCCCTTGGGCAGCACCAGGAACAGGGGAAGCATCCCTGAAAAACCCAGCCAGCGCGCAGGAAACCCCTTGGGCAGCAACAGCCAGATGATGCCTGTCGCCGCAACGGGAAGCGTCCAGAATGGCGGGCCATGCTGGATCCAGACCACGTCGGGCAATGCGCTCAACCTGACGAGCACGCCCATCAGCAACGAGAAAACCCAGTGCGCGATCGCGATCGGAAAATGGAAAGGAGTTGCTGCGCCGATCAGGGTCAGCGGCACGACGACGAAGCTGATGATGGGGATGGCCAGGGCATTGGCCAATGGCGAGACGAGCGAAACCTGCCCGAAAAAAACAAGCAGGACTGGAACGAGTCCGATGGTGACCGCCCACTGGACCGAAACCCAGGATTCGAACCATCCCTTCCATCCCATCCTCTGCGTTTCGACGTAAAGAATGAGCGCAACCGCCAGAAAGGAAAGCCAGAACCCCGGGGAGAGCACGGCCCATGGATCGATGAGCGAAACGACGAAAATCGCCCAGCAGAGCACGATCGAAGGCGAGCTCGCTTTCCCGAACCAGATCGCCATTGCCACCACGGCAAGCATGTAGACGGTGCGCTGGGTTGGAACGGCGTAACCTGCCAGATGCGCATAGCCAAATGCGCAAACGAGTCCGGAAAGCGCGGCAATCTTCCTTGCCGGAATACGCAATGAAAGCGATGGGATGAGGCGCCAGAAGCGGTAGGCGAACCATGCGATGAGTCCTGCGATCATCGTCACATGGAGGCCAGAAATGCTCATCAGATGGATCACGCCCGTGCGCCTGAAAACCTGCCAGTCATTCGCGGAGATCGCACGCTGCTCGCCCATCAGGAGCGCCGCGATCTCGCCCTTGTAAGGCATGCCCGCAAGGATCTTGTAGACCCTGTTCATCAGTTTTTCCCGGGCGGCTTCGACAAGGTAGGCCGGCCTTGAGACGAAGCCTTCCAGCCGCCTTCCCTCGCGCACGTAGCCGGTGGCGCGGATTCCCCGCTCGAGCAGCCAGGCCTCGTAATCGAAGCCGCCCAAATTGGCATTGCCGTGCGGACGCTTGAGCCTGACCTTGAAATGCCATCTCTCCCCGGGATGGACGATGGTTCCCTGTTCGTCGAAATACCGGCTCAACAGGATTTTCCCAGGAACGTGAACGCCAGGGGTCAACACTTTTTCGACGTCGAAACTAAAGCGCTGCCCCTTCTCGTTCGATGACGGCAACTCGGCGACCACGCCCATGATGTCGATGTCTTTTCCCTCGAATTGTTTCTGCAATTCGTCCGAGAGCCTGACCTGGGCGACCAATGCTGCATAGAAAAAGCCGAAGAGCAGGAAGCCTGCTTTCAAAAGCCCCTCCCTCGGCCAGCTTCGCCTGAAAAACATTGCCGTCAAGAGAAGAAGCGGAACAATGAATGCCCATTTCGAATCGGGAAGATGGGCCTGATGCTGCAAGAGGCATATACCTGCCACGAAAAGCAGCAGGTTAGCGCGCATGCCTGAAGGGCTCTATCCAGAGGACGCTCGACAGGCCGACGATCACGCTGTAGAGCATGTCGGACAAGGACAGGGACGAGAATCCGAAAAGACGGTGGAAAAAATGCAGATAGATGACCAGCGCGAGCGCAAGCAATGCGCCGAAAAGTATCCACCAGAGCAGCGGATTTGCTCTTTTCAGGCCTTCAACAAAGGACCTGGCACGAATCGAGAGAATCAGGGCAAGACATGCAAAAACCAGGGTGCTGAACGAGAGGGCACGCGCATGATCCTGCCCCGACTTCAATGCAAACGCATAGACGGCAAGCATCGCCGCAAGGATGCCGCATCCGCGAACGAAGCTCACGAATATCGTCCTTGTGTCGAGGATGGAAGACCGTGCCTTCCTGGGCGGAACTTTCATGAGGTTCGCATCGGCCGGTTCCGCTTCGAAGGCGAGCGAGCAGACCGGGTCGATGATGAGCTGGAGAAAGGCGATGTGCACGGGATAGAACACCATGGGCCAGCCCATGAAAACCGGGATCATCGACATGCCTGCGATCGGCACGTGGACGGCAAGACTGAAGGAAAAAGCCTTGGTCAGGTTGGCGTAAATCCGCCTGCCCAGCCTCACGGCATGCACGATCGAAGAAAAATCGTCGTCGAGCAGCACCAGGGACGCGGCCTCGCGCGCCACATCCGTTCCTCTTTCCCCCATTGCGACGCCGATATGGGCGCGCTTCAATGCGGGCGCATCGTTCACCCCGTCACCGGTCATGGCCACGATCTCGCCGCGCCTTCTGAACGCATTCACGATCTTGAGTTTCTGCAGCGGGACGACGCGCGCGAAGATGTCGGTACGGTCGACGAGTCCTGCAAGCTCTTCTTCTTCCATCCTGTCGATCTCACTTCCCTCGACGGTTTCCAGGCCGAGCCCGATGCGGCGCGCAATCGCCTGCGCGGTCAATGAATTGTCTCCCGTCATCATCACGACGCGCACGCCAGCTTCCCTGCATTCGCGCACTGCAGCAGGCACGCCCTCCCTCACCGGATCCAGGAGGCCTACGAGGCCGATGAATTCGAATTCGAAATCGTGCTGGATCTGCGGCCAGTCTTCCCCGACATGGATCGCACGTGCGACCCCGAGCACGCGCAGGCCGTCCCTTGCCATTTTTGCGACATCCGCCATTCGATCGACGAGCTCGGCCTCACCCAGATGGCAGAGGCTGAAAATCGCCTCGGGCGAGCCTTTGGATGCAACGACGTATTCGCTGCTCTTTTGAGACCGCCAGACATGGGACATGGCGAGCATCTCGGGAGAAAGCGAATATTCGTGAACGATTTCCCAGTCTGCATGCAGATGCTCGGTCCTGGCGAGATAGTGTCTGCCCATGTCGTGAAAAGCCTTTTCCATGGGGTCGAACGGATCGATCTCGCTCGCGAGAATGCTGAATTCCAGAAGCGGATGGAATGCTTCAGGAAGCACCTCGGTTTTTTCTATATCCAGTATCCGACCGCCCGCGCAGAGCCTGGAAACGGACATTCTGTTTTCAGTCAGCGTGCCCGTCTTGTCGACGCACAAGATGCTCGTCGCCCCGAGCGTCTCTACCGCTGGAAGGCGCCTTGTGAGCACCTTGTCGCGCGAAATGCGCCATGCGCCTAGTGCAAGGAACACGGTCAGCACGACAGGAAATTCCTCGGGGAGGATGGCCATCGCCATGGTGATCCCGGCAAGCAGCCCTTCGAGCCAGGCATGTCTCATCCAGCCGTAGGACAGAACGAGAATGACAAACAATATCGCGCAGATCAGCGCTAAACTCCTGACGAGACGAGACACTTCCTGCTGCAGCGGCGTCTTCTCCGTCTCGGCGGCGCGAATCGCAAGCCCTATCCTGCCCATCTCGGTACGCGCGCCTGTGGCAAGCACCTGCGCCGTCCCCTTTCCCTGCGTGACCATCGTGCCTGCATAGACGAAATGGCTGCCCTCCTCGCCGGGGGAAGCCATGTCTAGTATCGCGCCTTCGGCAGGCATCTTTCTCACCGGCACAGATTCGCCCGTGAGCAGCGACTCGTCCGCCGAGAAATCGCTGCAGTCGAGCAGCACGGCATCCGCAGGAACGCGGTCGCCTTCGGCAATCAGCAGGATGTCCCCGCGCACCACTTCCCTTCCCGCTATCCTGATTGCCTGCCCATCCCTGACAACGTTCGCCCTCGGGCTCGTCAAGTCGCGCAGCGCTTCCAGCACTCTTTCCGTCTTGTTTTCCTGGTAGATGGTGATTCCCATCACCACGAAAACGAAGAAAAGCAGCGCCAGCGCTTCTCCCATGTCGCCCAGCACGGCGTAGATGGAGCCAGCCGCGACCAGGAGCAGGAACATGGGTTCTTTTGCGACGTCCCCTGCGATGACCCATGCAGTGCGCTCATTCGGCGCAGCGATCTCATTGAATCCGTCCTGCCTGAGTCGCGCTTCGGCATCGAAACGGCTCAATCCCGCGTGCATTTTTTCTCCTTTTCTGGCACCCTTGTGGAAACTATAGCGCACGGCGTTGACAACATAGTTTCGAGCGTTACAATTAACCAATGAACTATTTTTTTCGCCATGAATTCTTCGTTCGAGCCATTTGAAAGCAGGATAGAGGACTTCTCGAAAGCCCATCCTGATGCGCCCAAGCGGGAAATCATCCTGAGCCGCCTGTATTTCCACGTTTTCAAGCAGTATAACGAAAGGCAGAACATCCATCTCGCCCCTTACGGGCTCAACGGATCGAGCTGGTTCGCGCTCGTCATGCTCTACTCGACGCCTGAAAATGCGATCAATCCGTGCGACCTCAGCTACGCCATGGTTTCCTCCAGAACGAACATCACGCGTCTATCCGACGAACTCGTGGAAAAGGGATGGGTGGAGCGCAGCACCAGCGGAGAAGACAGGCGAAAAATCGTCCTTTCGCTCACGTCAAGCGGAAGGAAGCTCGTCGAGACCGTCCTGCCCCATCAATGGGACTACTATAAAGACTTGTGGGCAGGTTTCGACAGCCGTGAGATCGATCAGCTCGAACACCTGCTGCGCAAGCTGCTCACCAGGCTCGACAAGGACATGGAGAGCGCATGCGGGCAATAGCTGCGCTTCTTGTCTGCGCGATTCTGGGCGGCTGCGCGACCTATACCGGAATACACGGCGAATCCAGGCCAATCGCCGTCAAGAAGCCTTCCCCCAAATTTTCCGTCGATGCGAAATGGTGGACGATCTTCAGGGACGACCAGCTCGATTCGCTGATCGAGGAAGCGCTCGAAAACTCGCCCACGATCAGGATCGCGCAAGCCAGAATCAGGCAGGCGAAGAGCATGGCTGGTATCTCGGGGGCCGATCTCTATCCTCAACTGAACGCAAACGGCTCGACCGTCAGGGAGCGGATCAGCGCGCAAGGCTATTTCCCTCCGCCTCTGGGAGGAAGCACGCTGAATTTCGGCCAATTGACGCTCGACTTCGATTACGAATTCGACTGGTGGGGAAAGAACAGGGCAGCGCTCAATGCCGCGTTGAACGAAACCAGCGTCACGCAAGCCGAAGCAGTAGAAGCACGTTTGCTCCTCGGCCTCGCCATTGCGCAAACCTATTTCGCGCTGCAGGCCGATCTCGCCAAGCTGGACACGTCGAAGCAGATCCTGGCTAGGCAGGAAGCCCTCCTCGATCTCGCCAGATTCCGCGCAAAGAGCGGCATCGATTCGGACTACAGGGCAAGCCAGATGGCCGGGCTCCTCGCCCAGGAAAGAATCAACGTCTCGAGACTTGACGAAGAGGTCAAACTGGGCAGAAGTCAAATAGCCGCTCTGCTCGGCAAGCCTCAGCATGCAGAAAAGCCCATCACAGCGCGTATCGATCTTCCGCCCCCGCTTCCCGCTTCCATTCCGGCAGACTCGATCGGTCAGCGACCCGACGTCATGGCGCAGCAATACCGCCTGGCCGCAGCGTCGAACCGCATCAAAGAGGCTAAGGCGGAATTCTTTCCGAATGTCGATCTGTCCGCCTATACCGGGGTGGAAAGCATAGGCTTCGGCAATCTCTTCAAGGGGGGAAGCGAAATCACATCCTTCGGTCCTGCGATCCACCTGCCCATTTTCGGCGGCGGCAGACTGAGGGCGAACCTAGGCGAGAAATATGCCGAATACGATGTCGCCGTGGAAGCGTACAACAGCATGGTAATCGATGCGATGCGCGACGTGGTGCATGCGTCGACCTCGCTCAAATCAATTTCATCGCAGATTGCTGCACAGAACGACGTACTGCGCGCGCTTGGAGATACGCATCGCATCGCGCTCGATCGCTACAACCATGGACTGGGGGATGCGCTCTCCGTGCTTGAGGCAGAGACGCCGCTGCTCATCCAGAAAAACGTCAAAACCGATCTCGACGAAAGACGGCTTGAACTCACGCTCGAAATGATCCAATCGCTGGGCGGCGCTCCCAGCATCAATCCGGGGTAAGCTATGGAAGAAAACGGAAAAAAACGCAAACGCATGCTCCTATCCCTGGGCGGATTCTTTCTTCTGGCCGGGGCAGCTTACGCTGCCTACTGGTTCATCTACGGCCAGTATTACCAGGAAACCGACGATGCCTATGTTTCCGGCAATCTGGTCCAACTGATGCCGCAGATCACCGGCAATGTCGCTGCGGTTTACGCCGACGATACCGCGCAGGTGAACGCAGGGCAAACGCTGGTAACCCTGGACGGCACGGACGCGCGCCTCGCGCTGCAGAATGCGGAAACCGCTCTTGCCGAGACCGTAAGAAGGGTCAAACAGCTTTATTCTTCTGCCGGAGAACTCAGGGCGCTCGTCAACGAAAAGCAGGCCACGCTCTTCAAGGCGCAGCAGGACCTGGAGCGGCGCATCCTGCTGATCGCGGGGCATGCCGTTTCCCAGGAAGAATTGCAGCACGCACGTGACAACGTTTCCATTGCTGCAGACTCCCTCGCCTCGGCCCAGCACAGGCTTTCCGCTGCCTTGTCGGCCGTCGAAAACACGACGATTGCCACGCATCCTGCCGTATTGCAGGCGGAGACCCGCGTGAGACAGGCCTGGCTCTATTGCGAGCGCACCTCGATCAAGGCGCCTGCGGCAGGCTATGTCGCCAAGCGCTCGGTGCAAGTCGGAGAGCGCGTGAACCCAGGCTCCCCACTCATGGTCATCGTGCCGCTCAACGAGATATGGGTCGATGCGAATTTCAAGGAAAATCAGCTGCGCCACATCAGGATAGGCCAGCCCGTCACGCTCACCTCCGACATCTATGGCGGAAGCATCGTCTATCACGGCCGGGTCGCCGGGCTCGGCGCAGGAACGGGAAGCGTTTTCTCCCTGCTTCCGCCGCAGAACGCAACCGGAAACTGGATCAAGGTCATCCAGAGGCTGCCCGTGAGGATCAGGCTCGATGCGAGTGAAATCGCACGGCATCCGTTGAGGATAGGCCTGTCCATGGTGGCAAAGGTCGACACCCACGACCAGAGCGGGGCCGTGCTGGCCAGCGTTGCGCCTGAAAAGCCGGTGTATTCGACTTCCGTGTTCGAGTACAAGGAATCTCCCGTCGAGCGCATGATCGCCAAGATCGTGCAGGACAACGGATAATGAAGCCGGTCCAGGGCACATCCCTTGCCCTTCTGACGCTGTCGCTGTCCCTGGCCACCTTCATGCAGGTGCTGGATACCTCCATTGCCAACGTGTCGATTCCAACCATCGCGGGAGATCTGGCCGTGAGCCCCAACCAGGGCACCTGGGTCATCACCTCGTTCGCCGTCAGCAATGCCATCGCACTGCCCCTTTCCGGTTGGCTCGCCAAGCATTTCGGCGAAGTGAGGCTGTTCATTGCTGCAACCCTGCTCTTCACCATCGCCTCAATGCTCTGCGGCCTCTCCAGCAGCTTGCCCATGCTGGTCGTATTCCGCATTTTCCAGGGCGCTGTGGCAGGTCCCATGATCCCGCTCTCGCAAAGCCTGCTGCTTGCGAACTATCCCCACGAAAAAAAGGGGCTCGCGCTCGCCCTCTGGTCGATGACGGTTGTGCTCGCCCCCATATTCGGTCCGATCCTGGGCGGATACATCACCGACAACATGAGCTGGCCATGGATCTTCTACATCAATATCCCGGTGGGGCTGATCGCAAGCTACATCACCTGGCAGATCCTGAAGGACAGGGAGACGGAAACCGTCAGGCTGCCCATCGATACCATCGGCCTGATTCTGCTCATCGTCGGGGTGGGGAGCCTGCAGCTCCTGCTCGACAAGGGAAACGATCTCGACTGGTTCAATTCGGACACGATCCGGATCCTCGCCGTTGTGGCGACGGTCTGCATTTCCTTCTTCGTCGCCTGGGAGCTGACCGAGCGCCATCCCGTTGTCGATCTTTCCCTCTTCAAGGTCAGGAATTTTTCTGTAGGCACGATCTCGATCAGCCTCGGCTACATGACATTCTTCTCCGGGGTCGTGGTCTATCCGCTCTGGCTGCAAACCCAGATGGGCTATACGGCGACATGGGCGGGACTGTCGGCCGCGCCGATCGGCATTCTCTCGGTGATCTTTTCGCCGATCGTCGGAAAGAACATGCATAAAATCGACCTGCGCATCCTGGCGAGCTTCAGCTTTCTCGTTTTCGCGGGAATCACCTTCTGGGCTTCCTCGTTCAACACCAGCGCAACCTTCATGCAGCTCACATTGCCCCGCTTCTTCCAGGGAATCGGCATGGCCTGCTTCTTCATCCCGCTGATGTCCATTCTGCTTTCCGGGCTTCCCCAGAACAGGGTAGCGAGCGCATCCGGCCTTTCGAATTTCCTGCGCGTGCTGGGCGGAAGCTTCGGCACTTCGCTCTCCGTCGCACTCTGGGACAGGCGAGAATCCCTTCATCACAGCCAGCTCACGGAAAACATATCGGCAGGCGATGCCGTGACGAATCATGCGTTGAACGCGCTGCATTCGATCGGTCTGCCTCACATGCCTTCACTCGCCTTTCTCGAAAAATCCGTCGACAGCCAATCCTACATGCTCGCCGTCAACGACATTTTCATCGCATCCAGCTGGATTTTCCTGGCCCTGATGTTTTTCGTCTGGCTCGCGCGCCCGCCTTTCGCTGCGGGACGGGGGGGCGGCGAGCATTGAACCCATCCTAGGAGGAAGAATGCCCTACTACGTGTACAGAATCGAAAGCAAACCCTTCAAGAAACTCGACAAGCTCAATGCCTTCGAATCCTTCAGGGAAGCGAGCGGCTATGCCAAGGAGGCCCGCGCGGGCATTTCCCAGGAAATCCAGATCAAGGTCATTTTCGCGGAAAACGAGCTCCAGGCAGAGGATCTGCTGAATACCGTGAGGCAGGCCCAGGTCACAGGCAGCGACGACTGAAATGCTGAACGAGGATGCCTACAGAAAGGCGCGTGAGGAAGCCGAGCGCCTTCCCTGCCCTTTCGGCAAGGCGATCCTCGCCCGCTGCTGCCAATGTTCGCTTTGCGTGAAGCGCAACATCGCGGAGCGCGAAGTCGCATCCTGCAGCGACAGGACAGCCCAGTCAGCCTGCCAGGTTCTGCTCGATCTGCTCCTGGACAAGGCGCTTTTCGCCCTGAAGCATGCGCAAAGCGAGATCCCGCATGCCAAGGCGATGAAAATCCAGTGCGGCGGGCTGGCGGGAATAGCGGAAGTTTGCGGATCTTCCCAGGATGACGTGCATGCCCTCGTATTGCGCGCGCTCGAAAAATTCGGCTCGCTCGACGACCTGCCCTATTCGGGAATCATGAAATCGATCGCCGCCTTCGAAATTCGCAAAAGGCATCAATAAGACGCCGCGCAAAAATCCGAAATTTCCAGAATCAGCCTGGCTGCCGCATGGTTCGCCGCAATCACCCCGCCATAGGGATTGTTCTCGGGGCAGTCTTCGAACGTCTCGAACACCCTGGTTTTCGATCTTCCCTTCACCTCCATCGTCTCACGCATCACCAGATGGATTCTGCTGGATTTTCCGGAAAACTCCTGCCTCAGCATGACGATTTCGGTAGATAGACGCATGTCTCCACGAGCACCGCCCCCTTTCACGCTCTCGAAGCGTCTGGAAAGCGACTCGACCAGGATAGGATAGAGCATCGCCCCAGGGCTCGCCACCCACCTGTTTTTGGCGAAATAATCGATACGATGGGGGAGCGTCGTGTAGGCCATGCCCGAGGTATCGTATCCGGGCAGCATGATGGGGCGCTCCACGATCAGGGTCGATGGAATCAGATGGTGAGGCGCTGCCGTCTTTATCGGAAAATCGATCGAGTAGCGCTCGACTCTGGGCTGAGTCGCGCACGAAGCGAGCAGCAAAACCAGCAGTACTATTCTCATATCATTCTCCAGGCCCCAGTTTGGCCGCAGGTTTGCCGTAGACAAGCACGGACGGATTCTGTTCTATCTCGTCCGTCAATCGGGTCAACGAGGCAGACAATTCTCTCAGCTGGACCATCAGCGCTTTCATGTCGGGGATCGTCTCATCCACCCCCTCGATCGCGCCATGCGCGGCAATGCTCGATTTCGATGCATCCTTCGCCATGCTCTCGAGGGCGTCAGCGGCATGCCCGATGCGCGCAACCAGCTCGGGAAGGCTCTTGCCCGCAGCGTCGCCGCTCGCCAGCATCCTGGATGCGCTTTTCAGCCCCGAATCGATGTCGCCCGAGCGCCTGGCGAGCACATCGCTCAGCCTGGAAAGATTGGAAAGTATCCGCGAAAAATCGGCCCTGTTCTTTGCATTCAGGGTTTCGTTCAGTTTTTCGATCGAAGCGTTGAGATTCGCCAGCATGGGCGTGATCGACATGTCGAGCTTGCTCATGAGCGAGGGCGCGGATCGGATCACCGGATATTTTTCCCCATCTTTCGCTTTCAATACGGGAGACTTTCCACTGCCTCCCGAGAGCTCGATGCTCGCAAGCCCGGTGAGCCCCTGGCTGCGCAATGTCGCCACGGTGTTTTCCCGGATGACGATGCCCTTTTCGATTTCGAGGAGCAGGCGCACGGATTCCTGCCTGTCCGGCGCGATCGAGATGTCCTTGACCCTGCCCACCTCCACGCCCTTGTACCTGACCGGTGCGTTCAGGTTGAGCCCTGCCACCGATTCGTTCATGTAGACGAGGTAATCGCTGTAGCTTTTCCTGTATTGCATGCCCGCGCCGAGCCAGATCACGCCTGCAATCAGCGCGATGCCGAAGATGAGCACGAAGATGCCGACGATCGTGTAGCTTACCTTTGTTTCCATGCCTGCTCCCGGGCGGCCCTGCCCCTGGGCCCGTAAAAATATTCGCGGATGAGTGGATCGTTCGATTCGGAAAGTTCGAGCATGGTGCCCACGCCGAGCACACGGCCTTCGCCGAGAAAAGCCACCCTGTCTGCCACATGCCAGAGCAGGTCGAGATCATGCGTGACGATCACCATGGTGAGTTCGAGCGCATCCCTGAGGTGGATGACGAGTTCGTCGAAACCGCTCGCGCTCAGGGGGTCGAGTCCTGCAGTCGGCTCGTCAAGGAAAAGCAGCTCGGGATCGAGCGCGAGCGCCCTGGCGAGCGCGGCACGCTTCCTCATGCCGCCGGAAAGCTCGTCCGGATACTTGAATCGTGCATTTTCCGGCAGACCTGCAAGCGCAATCTTGATCGAAGCGATCTCGTCGATCAAGTCCTCGCTCAAGAAGGTATGTTCCCTGAGCGGCAATCCCACGTTCTCGATCACGTTGAGCGCGCTGAACAGCGCGCCCCGCTCGAACATCATCCCGCAGCGCTTCCTGAAAGAGAGCACCGATTCCTCGTCGAGACCGAGTATCTCCTGCCCGAAAACGCGGATCGAGCCCGATGCGGGCTTTTGCAGCAGCACGATTTCCCTGAGCAAGGTCGATTTTCCGCATCCGCTCGACCCCGCGATCGCGAAGACTTCTCCGCGTTCGACTGCAAGATTGACATGATCGTGGACGACCGATTCGCCGAACCGGGTGCACAGATCGATGATTTCCAGGGCCTTCACAGATGCACCACGCTGAAGATGACGGAAAATATCGCATCGGCCACGATCACCAGGAAGATGGCCTGCACCACGCTCTTAGTGGTTTTCCTGCCGACGCTGTCGGCGCCACCTTCGACCTGAAAACCCTGGAAGCATCCCACGATCGCGATGATGGCTGCGAAAATGGGCGCCTTGCCGATCCCGACGAGATACGCGGAAAGCCTGATCGAAGAACCGAAGCGATCGATGAAATCAGTATAGCCGACGCCGAGGTCGAAGAAAGCCATGAGCATGCCGCCCAGAACGCCCATGATGTCGGCATAGACGGTCAAAAGCGGCAGGGCGATGAGGAGCGCGATGATCTTGGGCAGAACGAGCTGTTCTGTGGGCGAGACGCCTATCGTCTTCATGGCGTCGATTTCCTCAGTCACCTTCATGGTGCCGATCTGCGCCGTGAAGGCCGAACCCGATCGCCCCGCGATGATGATCGCGGTCAAGAGCGGCCCGAGCTCCCTCAGCATCGACAGCCCGACCAGGTCGACGACGAAAATGTTGGCCCCGTATCTCGCCAGCTGCCCCGCTCCCTGGTAGGCGATCACGATCCCCATCAGAAAGGAGAGCAGTCCGGCGATCGGCAACGCGTCGAAGCCTGCATGCTGGAGATTGTGCATCACCGGCTTCCAGCGTATCTTGCCGCGCAGAAGCGCAAGCATGGCCTCGCCGACGAATGCCACCATGCCGTGCATCTCGTGAAATGCGTTCCAGCTCCAGACCCCGAGCCTTTCAAAAAAACTCACGCTTTCTGGCTTCCCCTTTTCAGCCAGATCAAGGGAAGAAACCATTTCGACTAGCGAGGCATGCTGGGGCTTCATGCCGGATATGTCGAGAGACAGATTCCCGAATGTCCTGAAGAAAAGCCATGCCCCCGCCGTATCCATGGCCGATATGCCGCTGGCGTCGATGGAACCGAGATCGGCCGTTTGCAGGCCGGACAGCCTGTCTTCCAGGTCCGGCACGCCCGCGACCGTCCATTCGCCGACCAAGCTGATCCTGGAATCGACGATTTCGATTCCGGCGCGCATCCTACTCTCCGCCATCCGGCACGACGGCAAGGCGTTCCATCTCGCCCAGCTCCACCGCTTCTATCTTGGCAAAACGCTGCGTGATCTTTCTGCTCGAGACGTGCACTTCTTCCACGTCCTTGTTGGCCAGACGGATGTGGTCGGCCAGGTTCTTCATGCGCTTGTCGAAAAGCCCGAAATCGCGCCCCAGCTTGGCCAGTTCTTCCTTGATGATGTGCACCTGCTTTCTTGTCTCGACGTCCTTCAGCACCGCTCTCGCCGTATTGAGGACGGCCATCAGGGTGGTGGGGGAAACGATCCAGACGCGTTTTTGCATCGCATAGTCGACCAGATCGGCATGGTAGGCATGGATCTCGGCGAAAACCGCCTCCGCCGGAACGAACATCACCGCGCCGTCCGACGTTTCGCCGGCAATGATGTATTTCTTAGCGATATCCTCGACATGGCGCTTCACGTCCGACTTGAACAGCTTCTGCGCGGCAAGGCGCTCCGCCTCGGGAAGCCCGGTATCGAGCATGCGATGGTAGTTTTCCAAGGGGAATTTCGAATCGACCGCCACCTTTCCCGTCGGTTCGGGCAGGAAAAGCACGCAATCCGCCCGCGCGCCGTTGCCCAGGGTGTGCTGCATCGCGTAGAAAGGCTGATCCGGATTGTTGGGCAGTATGTTTCTCACCAGGGATTCGAGCTGCACTTCGCCGAATGCGCCCCGTGAGCGCTTGTCTCCAAGCAGTTCCTGGAGACTGACGACATTGGAAGTCAGCCCGTCGATCTTCTTTTGCGCTTCGTCTATGGTCGCCAGCCGTTCGATGACGCTGGTAAAAGTCTCGTTCGTCTTCTTGAAGCCCTCGTCCAGCCGCTCCGT
>JAJZPK010000041.1 GCA_021811205.1 Pseudomonadota bacterium | reverse complement strand
GCGGCGTATCGTAATGCCCCACGCACTCCGTACACTTGTTCGGATCGATCACGTAGACCTCGTCGCCCTGGGAAATCGCCCCGTTCGGGCATTCGGGCTCGCACACGTCGCAATTGATACATTCGTCGGTAATCATCAGTGCCATAATTTTTCCTCGATTAATAATTGATTTTCGCCGCCATGCGCGTCGCGATCATCGGGTGCACGAAAGACGAAACGTCCCCGCCCAGCTTCGCGATCTCCCTGACGATGGTCGCAGAAATGAACATGTACTGCTCGGAAGGGGTCAGGAAAATCGTTTCGACTTCGGGATAGAGATTCCTGTTCATGCCGGCCATCTGGAATTCGTATTCGAAGTCCGAGACTGCCCTGAGCCCCCTCAGGACGACCTGCGCGTTCCGATCCCTGACGAAATCCATCAGCAACCCGGAAAACCCGACGACGCTCACGTTGCCGAAGTCCGACAGCACCGATTTCGCCATGTCGACGCGCTCCTCGAGATCGAAGAACGGCTGTTTGCTGGAGCTCGCCGCCACCGCGACAATCACGGAATCGAACACCCTGGATGCACGTCTGACCAGGTCCTCGTGCCCGCGCGTGATGGGATCGAATGTCCCGGGATAGACCGCCTTGCTCAGCGACATGACAGAAGCCCGTAATTCACCTTGCCCGCCTTGCCCTGCCTGACGAGCAAGCAGCCCTCCGGAATGTCGAGCATATCCCCGCTCTCGACATAAATGAGCCCATCCCTGGCGAGCCGCGCAGGGATAAGCGTCCACAATTGAGAAAGAAGGTTCTTGCCGAAAGGCGGATCCAGGAAGATCACGTCGTAAGTCCCGCTGTCGTAAGAGAGGAATTTTAGCGCATCCGCCACCTGCAAATCCAGCCGGTCGCAACCCAGCGTCTTCGCATTCGCCCTGATCGCAGCGGCAACCTCCCTGTTCGACTCGACCATGGTCACCTTCTCGGCGCCTCTGGAGGCGGCTTCGAATCCGAGCGCGCCGCTGCCCGCGAAAAGGTCTAGACATTTTTTCCCCCGGAGACTCTGGCCGAGCCAGTTGAAAAGCGTCTCCCTGACCCTGTCCGGGGTGGGGCGGATGTCGAATTGCCCCGGAAACCGGATCAGCCTGCTGCGCCAGGTTCCGCCGACTATCCTGACCCGGTTATCCACCCGAGCCGACCACCACCGTCACCATGTCGTGCGGATTCACGCGTCTGGAAAAAGCATCCTTGATCTCTCCCACGGTCACCGCCCCGATCTTTTTCGTGAAATCGTCCAGATAGGTGAGCGGCAGATTGTAAAAGCCGATCATCGCGAGATAATCGACGATCTTCTTGTTGCTGTCTATTCTCAGCGGGAAGCCTCCGATCAGGTTTTCCTTGGCGGCGAGCAGGTCCTTTTGCGTCGGGCCGTTCGCGATGAAGTCGTCTATCGTCTTCCATACGATGCCGAGTGCCTCCTTCGTCTGATCACGCCTGGTCTGCAGGCCCACCTCGAACGGCCCTTTCTTCTCGAGCGGGTAGAAGTAGCTGTAGACGCTGTAGGCAAGCCCGCGCTTTTCCCTGACTTCGTTCAGCAATCTCGATTCGAACCCCCCTCCGCCCAGGACGTAATTTCCGACGAGAAGAGGAAAATAGTCGGGATCGTCCCTTGTTACGCCCGGGTAGCCGATCAGGATATGGCTCTGCGTGGACGGGAAGGGAATGTCCTTCACGATGGGCTTCGCGGGCCATGGAACATCCGGCAGGGCGGGAAGCGGCTGGTCCGGCGGCAGCCCATCGCTCAGCTCGTTCGCGACGGCTTGGGCCTGATCCCTTGTGAGGTCGCCGACTATGGCGATCACTTCCCTTTCAGCCGTGTAATGTGCCTTGTAGAAATCCAGCACATCCTGACGGGTCAGCGTTTTCAGCGTATCGATTTCGCCCTGCGGAGGAAGCGCGTACGGATGATTCGCGTACAGCAGCCTGAAGAAAGTCTTGCTTGCGACGTAATCCGGGTTGGCCATGGCTTCCCTGATCCCGGCGATCGCGCGCTTCTTTTCCCGCTCCAGTATCTTCTCTTCGAACCTGGGCGACTTCAGGATCTTGGCCAGGATGTCGACTGCATCAGTCTCCTTGCTCGAGAGCGTGCGCATGGAAAATCCCGCCATGTCGCGGTCGAAATCCCCGCCCAGATTCGCGCCGATGTCGGCGAGCCTGGCGGAGACCTGATCTTCGTCGAGATCCCCCGCACCGAGCGTCATCATGTACCGGGTCATGCCGGCAAGCCCTGATTTCTTATCCGTGTCCCTGGAACTTCCGGCAGAAAAATCGACCTTGATGTCGACCATCGGCATGTCGTGGTTCTCGACGAAAAGCACGCGCGCACCGGAAGGCGTCTGCCAGTGCTGAATGGGCAGGGTCGCATGCGCTGATGCCGAAAATGCGAGCAGAAAAAATACGGGCAGGAGTTTATTGAGCATGGCTGCCTCCCTTGACGGGAACGAGAACCGCAACAGTCAGATTGTCGTCATTGAAATATTTTTTTGCCACGGCTTTCACCTGGTCTGCGGTCACTTCGCCGATTTTCTTCAGCATCACGTTGATATCCTTGTAGCTGAGCCCGACGCTCTCGAGCTGCCCGATCTGCATCGCCTGGTAGAACATGGAATCGCGCTGAAAAACGTGGGAAGCCGTCACCTGCGCCTTCACCCTTTTCAGCTCCTCGTCGGTGATGCCGTCCTTGACGATCTTCGCAAATTGCGCACGCACTGCATTTTCGACGTCAAGCGATGTCTTGCCCGTGCTCGGGGTTGCATCGATCACGAACATCCCGGGCCCTCTCCCGGTGTCCTCGTATCCCGCACCGACGGAAACGGCTACAGGGTTGTCTCTTGTCAATGCCTTGTCGAGCCGCGCAGCATCATATCCATCGAGCACCCCGGCAAGGACGTCGAGCGCATAAGGCTCCCAGTCGTGTTCGGCGTCCCTGACTTCCGGAACATGATAGGCCATCAGCATGTAAGGCAGATTTGAAGGCGCCTTGACCTCGATGCGCTTGATGCCGATCTGGGGCGGCTCAACCTGCGGTTTCCTGACGGGAAGCCTGGAAGGCCTGATCCTGCCGTAGTATTTTTTCGCCAGCGCGAAAACCTTCTCGTGATCGACATCCCCGACGACGACCAGGGTCGCATTGTTGGGCGCATACCATCGACGGTACCAGTTCCGGACATCCCCTACCTTCATGTTCTGGAGATCGTTCATCCATCCGATGACAGGACGCCTGTACGGGCTTTCCTGGAAAGCAACGGACATCATCTTCTCGTAAAGCAGCGCATGCGGCTGGTCCTCGGTCCGCATCCTGCGCTCCTCCATCACCACCCGGATCTCCTTGGAGAATTCCTTCTCGGAAAGCAGCAGGTTCTTCATCCTGTCGGATTCAAGCCGCATCGCAAGCGGCAGCTTGGACTTGTCGAGTTCCTGGAAGAAAGCGGTATAGTCCTGAGTGGTGAAGGCATTCTCGCGCCCGCCTGCTGCCGCGATCAGTTTGGAAAACTGTCCTGCAGGCACCTTTTTCGTCCCCTTGAACATCATGTGCTCAAGCGCATGCGCAACACCCGTCGTGCCGTTGAATTCGTCTATACTCCCCGCCTTGTACCAGATCTGGGAAACGACGACAGGGGCGCGCCTGTCCTCCTTGACAACCACCTTGAGGCCGTTCGGCAGTGTTTCCATGTAGGGATTGGAAAATGCAGGGTAGGCGGCGAACAGCAGCACAAGGCAAGCAATTCGAATTCTTTTCATTTTTGTAGCCCAAGCTCCGTTAAGGTAATAAAATTGCATGATTCACGCATTCATTGACAGCGTACCAGAATGTTAAGTTTCCTGAAAACCCAAAATTCATCATGGACTTCGAAACTGAAGGCAGGTCTTTCGCGCACGCGGGAGCAGATGGGCAGGCGCATTGCCGCACTGTTCGACGCCTCTGCAAAGATAGACGATGCGCTCTATGAAGAGCTCGAATCCATCCTGCTGACTTCCGACGTCGGGGTCGATGCCACGTCCTTCCTGCTCGAGAAACTGAGGGAAAAGGTCAGGCGCGAAAAACTTCTCGAGCCCCCCCAGCTCAAATTCGCCTTGCGGCAATTGCTGCTCGAACTCATCTCCCCGCTGGAAGCGCCCCTAGCCGTCGAAGAAAACAAGCCATTCGTGATCATGATGATGGGCGTGAACGGTGCTGGCAAGACCACATCGATCGGCAAGCTCGCGAAATATTTCCAGTCCCATGGGAAATCGGTGCTGCTCGCGGCCGGAGACACTTTCCGCGCGGCAGCAAGGGAGCAGCTCGTCGAATGGGGAAAACGCAACGAAGTCGATGTGATAGCCCAGGAAAAGGGCGACACGGCAGCAGTGATTTATGACGCGGTCAATGCGGCTGTTGCGCGCGGCACTGACGTCGTCCTTGCCGACACCGCCGGAAGGCTGGTCACGCAGCTCCACCTGATGGAGGAAATCAAGAAGGTGAAAAGGGTCATCGGCAAGGCACTGGACGGCGCGCCCCATGAAGTGCTGCTCGTGCTGGACGCCAACACCGGCCAGAATGCGCTCTCCCAGGTAAAGGCGTTCGACGACGCACTGGGCGTCACCGGGCTCATCCTCACCAAGCTGGACGGCACTGCAAAAGGCGGCGTGATCGCCGCGATCGCAAGGAACAGGCCGATTCCGATTCGCTTCATCGGCATCGGCGAAGGCATAGACGATCTCAGGCCGTTCAGTGCCGAAGAATTCGTGGAAGCGCTGTTTTCATGATCAGCCTCAAGGAGGTCGGCAAGCGCTATCCGGGCGGGTATGAGGCCCTCAAGGACATTTCCTTCTCGATCGAAAAAGGGGAAATGGTTTTCGTCACCGGGCATTCGGGCGCGGGGAAAAGCACGCTACTGAAACTCGTCGCGGGAATCGAGCGCCCGAGTTCGGGCTCCGTGCTCGTGAGCCGCCAGGATCTCGGCAGGATGAGGCGCAGCGCGATCCCCTACTTGAGACGCAATTTCGGCCTCGTTTTCCAGGACCACAAGCTGCTTTCGAACAGGACGGTTTTCGAAAACGTCTTCCTGCCGCTGCAGATCAGCGCATTCGACCCCAGGGAAGCGCCTTCCAGGGTCAGGGCGGCGCTCGACAAGGTCGGGCTCCTCGGGCGCGAAGACGCCTATCCCGTCGAGCTTTCGGGCGGTGAACAGCAGCGTCTGTGCATCGCAAGGGCCATCGTGAACAGGCCTTCCATCCTGATCGCCGACGAGCCCACGGGCAATCTCGATGCCGAATACGCCGATGCGATCATGGACATGTTCAAGTCGTTCAATCAGGTTGGCGTGACGCTGCTCGTCTCGACCCACGACGAATCCCTGCTTGAAAAATTCAGGCCCAGGATCATCACCCTCCACCAGGGGAGGATTTCATCGTGATGGCCTGGCTTTCGATCAACCTGCATGCGCTCCTCTCGACACTGAGAAAGCTCGCCAGATCGCCCTTTTCCAGCTTCTTCAGCATCTGCGTTATCGGCATCACGCTCAGCCTGCCGACCGGCATTTACGTCATTCTCGAAAACCTCGAATCCCTCTCCGGCACCTTCGCAGGCTCGCCGGAAATCAGTCTGTTCATGTCCAGGGATGCGAACCCTGCTCAGGTTTCAGAAATCGAAAAGCGGCTGAAGGCCGAACCCAGGGTGAGCCATTTCAAGTTCGTCTCGAAGGAAGACGCGCTTGCCCAGTTCAGGAACGACAATGAATTTTCCGACGTGGTCTCGAGCCTTTCACGCAATCCCCTTCCCGATGCCTTCATCGTCTCTGCGAAGCATTCGTCGGACCTCGAGGCATTGCATCTGGAAATGGCAAAATGGCCGAAGATCGAGCATGCACAACTCGATTCGAACTGGGTCAGAAAGCTCGACTCCATCCTGAAGCTTGGCCATGTCGCCGCGGCCATATTGTCGATTCTTCTCGGATTCGCGCTGGTGTTCATCACCTTCAACACGATCAGGCTGCAGATCCTGACCCAGAAAGACGAAATCGAAGTCGCGAAGCTGATCGGCGCAACCAATACCTTCATCAGGCGCCCCTTCCTCTATCTCGGCGCGCTTCAGGGACTTGCCGGCGGAATCGCAGCCTGGATCATCATCGCTGCAGGGCTCCATTTCATGAACGGCGCGATTCTCGATCTTGCACAGCTCTATTCGACCCGCTTCGTCCTCTCCAATCTGGACACGAAGGAAAGCCTGGTTCTGTTCATGCTTTCTTCATCACTGGGATGGCTGGGCGCATGGTTCTCGGTCTCGAGGCATCTCTGGCAGCTCGATTCCTATTCCTGATATATATAAATTCACTAATATATAAAGTCAGAACGGTTCACACCGCCACAACTTCGATGCCGGGTTCGATCGTCCGCACCAGATTCTCTATCGCCATCAGCGTGCCCGACTGTGAGCTGGGGCAAGTCCCGCAGGTGCCATAGTAGCGTATGCACAGCATGTTGCCGCACAGCGTCATGATTTCGAGGTCTCCCCCGTCCATGACCAGCGTCGGCCTGATGCGTTCGTCGATGATCTTGCGGATGGCGGCAAGCCTGGGGTCTTCGTCGTCCTGCGGCGCCGCTTCGGTGCGCTCCGGCATCTGCGCAGCAGGCGCTTCCCGGATCGGCTGCGCGATCTTGCGGACGAGGTCGGGCCAGTCAGCTCCCCCATCCTGCGTCACCGTGATCCAGTTGTCCATGTAGAACACGTTCGACACATGTTCGATCGCGAACAACTTTTCCGCCAGTACATCACCGGCCGCCTCAATCAGGCTCGCATAGCTCTTCGCAGCCCCCCACGCAATCCGGTCCCGCAAGACGAACTTCACCGCATTCGGGTTCGGCGTATCTTCGATGTCCGCGATCTTCGGCATCATCCCTCCTTCACGGGATCGGCGTCCCCTTCCGTGGAAGCCTCACTTTCAGCATTCAGCGCCGCATGCAAGGTGTGCCACGGCAATATCGCGCATTTGACCCGCGACGGCAGATCCTTCACCCCGGCGAACACCTTGAGCTTCCCCAGATGGCTCTGCTCGACATCCAGGGTCCCGGTCGCCATCGCCCTGAATTCGGATACCAGTTCTTCCGCGTCCGCAATCTTCCTGCCCTTCACCGCCCCCGTCATCATCGAAGCCGAGGCCTTGCAGATCGCGCAGCCCTCTCCCTCGAACGCCAGCGACTCGATGGTATCCCCTGCCACGTTCATGGTCAGCTTGATGTGGTCTCCGCACAAGGGATTGTGCCCTTCCGCATGGCGGTTCGCACCCTCGATCTTCCCGTAGTTCCTGGGTTTGCGGTTGTGATCCAGGATCACCTCCTGGTACAGCATGCGTGCGTCAGTCATCCGAATATCCTCTTGACCCTTTCGATCCCATCCATCAGCTTGTCCACTTCACCCTGCGTGTTGTAGAAGGCGAACGATGCGCGCGCCGTTGCAGGCACATGGAAGCGCTGCATCACCGGCTGCGCGCAATGATGACCCGTCCTGATCGCAACCCCTTCCTCGTTCAGTATCGTCCCCACGTCGTGCGGATGAACGCCGTCGATCTCGAACGACAGCACAGCGGATTTCTGTTTCGCCGTCCCGATGATCCGGACCCCCTTCATCTGCTTCATCCGATCGGTGGCATAGGTCAGCAGCTCGTGCTCGTGCGCATCGATCCTGTCCAGCCCGATCCCCTCCAGGTAGTCGATCGCAGCGCCCAATCCGATCGCAGCCGCGATCGCAGGGGTCCCCGCCTCGAACTTGTACGGAATCACGTTGTAATCCGTCTTCTCGAAGGTCACCGACAAAATCATGTCGCCTCCCCCCTGGTACGGCTGCATCGCTTCCAGCAACTCCGCCTTGCCGTACAGCGCCCCTATCCCGGTCGGACCGCACAGCTTGTGACCGGAGAACGCATAGAAGTCGCAATCGATGTCCTGAACGTCCACCTTCTTGTGAGGGGCCGCCTGCGCACCGTCCAGCAATACCGGCACACCCTGATCGTGCGCATGTTTGACCATCTCCTTCACCGGGTTCACCGTCCCCAGCGCGTTCGACACATGCGTGAGCGCGAGCAGCTTGGTGTTCGCATTGAAGAGGGCCTTGAATTTCTCCTGCAGCAATTCCCCCGCATCGTTCATCGGGATCACGCGCAAGACCACTCCCTTCTCGTTGGCCAGCATCTGCCACGGCACGATGTTCGAATGGTGCTCGAGGGAAGAGAGGATGATCTCGTCCCCCGCCTTCAAGAAGGCTCGGCCGTAGCCGTGCATCACCAGGTTGATCGCTTCCGTCGTGCCGCGCGTGAAGATGATCTCGCGCGCTTCCCTCGCGTTCAGGAAACGCCTGATCTTCTCGCGCGCCCCTTCGAATTCGCGTGTCGCCGTCTCCGACAGGTAATGCACCGCGCGGTGGATGTTGGCATGTTCCTCTGTCTGGTACTTCACCAGCCGGTCGATCACTGATTGCGGCATCTGGCTGGATGCCGCATTGTCCAGATACACCAGCGGCTTGCCATTCACTTCAAGACCCAGGATGGGGAAATCCTTGCGGACCGACTCCCAATTCATGCAAGCCTCCCCGTCATCGATTCCTTCAGTCTTGCCGCAAGTGCAGGCACCGGAATCCTGTCCACGATCTGTGCGGCAAACGCGTAAATCAGCAGCTTCCTCGACGCATCCATGTTCAGCCCCCGGCTCTGCAGGTAGAAGAGCTCCTCGGGATCGATTTGCCCCACCGTCGCCCCATGCTTGCAGCTCACGTCGTCGTTCAGTATCTCGAGCTCGGGCTGCGCATCGATCTTCGCGCGCCCCGAGAGCAGGAGGTTACGGCTCTCCTGCTTCGTATCCGTCCCCTTCGCCCCCTTGTGCACCACGATGTTCCCGGAGAACACCGAAGTCGATGTGCCTGCCGCGATGCACTTGTGGCGCTGCACCGTCCTGCATTCCGGCACCATATGGTCCACCCTGGTATGGGTATCGACCACCTGGCGGCCGTCTGAGAGGTTCAATCCGTCGAGCAGCGCGTCCCCATGCTCCCCGGCATGCTTCAGGTGCAGATAATGCCGGGATAGCCTGCCCCCCAGCAAAAGCTGCGTGGAATCGTAATTCGCGGCAGTACCCAGCTTCACGCCGGTGTTCCCCACATGCAGCTCGGCGTCTTCCTGGATCCTGATGTGCCTGAGTGAAGCATGATTCCCCAGCACCACCTCGGTCACCGCATTGGTGAATCCTGCGCCCACATATTCCTCGATCAATGTCGCACGCGCATTGCCTTCCACCACCACCAGGATTCTGGCGTGGTTCGTCCCCTGCGTGCCCACATGCAGCACGTGGATGGGTTGACTCGCTTCCCCCTTCACGTGCACGAAGGCGCAGTCTGCGAAGTGCTGGGCATTCAATTGCGCGTAATATTCCTCGTCCAGCATCCTGCCGAAGTGTTCATGCAGCGCCTCCCCTTCCAGCCCCAGCGGGCAGACCTTCAGGTTCGGTTCATTCCCCGGGCTGGACAGCCCTTCGGAATAGCGCCCGTCGACGAATACGATGCGCGCAGCGTCAGGCAGGATAAAGGACTCGATCGATGCTTCGTTCCCTTCCCGGGCCGGCACGGGCTTGTTCAATGCCGACGCATCGATCAGACGCCAGGCTTCGTGCCTGGGTCCGGGTATCCCCAGCGCCTGGGCCCGCGCGCCCCCTGCCTCCCTGACCTTCGCCGCCCAGTTCATGCCGCTTCCTTCACCCAGTCGTAGCCGCGCTCTTCCAGTTCCAGCGCAAGCGCCTTGTCGCCCGTCTTCACGATCCGCCCCGCATGCATCACGTGAACATAGTCAGGCACGATGTAGCTCAGGAGACGCTGGTAGTGCGTCACCATCACGATCGAGTTCTTCTCCGTCTTGAGGCTATTCACCCCTTTCGCCACGATCTTCAGCGCATCGATGTCCAGTCCCGAATCGGTCTCGTCCAGAATCGCGAGCTTCGGCTCCAGAAGCGCCATCTGCAAGATCTCGTTGCGCTTCTTCTCGCCCCCGGAGAAGCCTTCGTTCACGCTCCTGTCGAGGAACGCGGGATTCATCTCCACCACCTTGATCTTCTCGCGGATCAGGTCGTCGAATTCCAGAGGATCGAGTTCCTCTCCTCCTCTGGACGCCTGCAGGGTGTTGTACGCCAGCCTCAGGAACGCGCTGTTCGACACCCCGGGCACTTCCACAGGATACTGGAAGGCAAGGAACAGGCCCGCTCTCGCGCGCTCTTCCGCTTCCAGTTCGAACAGATTCTTCCCTTCGAACAGCACTTCCCCGCCGGTCACCGTGTAGGCGGGGTGGCCCGCCAGCACCTTCGAGAGCGTGCTCTTGCCCGACCCGTTGAGTCCCATGATCGCGTGCACTTCGCCGTAGCCGATCTCGAGGTCAACCCCCTTGAGGATCGGCACCCCGTCCACGCTCGCCGTCAATCCCTTCACTTCCAGCAGCTTCATCCCACGCTCCCTTCCAGTTTCAATCCCAGCAGCTTCGTCGCCTCCACTGCAAATTCCAATGGCAGATGCATGAACACATCGCGGCAAAAGCCGTTGATGATCATCGACACCGCTTCTTCCTGTCCTATCCCGCGGCTTGCGAACAGGAACATCTGGTCTTCCCCGATGCGCGAGGTCGACGCTTCATGCTCCACCACCGACGCTTCGTTCTGCACTTCAACCGTCGGATACGTGTTCGCGCCGCACGCGTCCCCGATCAGCATCGAGTCGCACTGCGAGTAGTTCCGGGCCCCTGTCGCCTTCGCCCCGATCTTCACCAGGCCACGGTAGCTGTTCGAGGAACGGCCCGCCGAGATCCCCTTCGAGACGATCGTGCTCTTCGTGTTCCTGCCGATATGCACCATCTTCGTCCCGGTGTCCGCCTGCTGCAGGTGATTGGTGAGCGCCACCGAATAGAATTCGCCCACCGAGTTGTCTCCCAGCAGCACGCAGCTCGGGTATTTCCAGGTGATCGCGGAACCCGTCTCGACCTGCGTCCAGGAGATCTTCGAATTCACGCCCTTGCACAGTCCGCGCTTGGTCACGAAGTTGTAGATCCCGCCCACCCCGTTCTCGTCCCCGGCATACCAGTTCTGCACCGTCGAGTACTTGATGTCCGCATTGTCCAGCGCAACCAGCTCCACCACCGCGGCATGCAGCTGGTTGGTGTCGAACTGCGGCGCCGTGCAGCCTTCCAGATACGATACGGATGCGCCTTCCTCCGCCACGATCAAGGTGCGCTCGAACTGCCCGGAGCCTTCCGTATTGATCCGGAAGTAGGTCGACAGGTCCATCGGGCATTTGACCCCCTTCGGTATGAAGCAGAACGACCCTTCCGTGAACACCGCCGAATTCAATGCAGCATAAAAGTTGTCTGACGCGGGCACCACGCTGCCCAGGTACCGCTTCACCAGTTCCGGATGCGCCTGTACCGCTTCAGAGAGCGAGCAGAAGACGATCCCGATCTCGGCCAGCTTCTCCTTGTACGTCGTCGTCACCGACACGCTGTCGAAGATCACGTCCACCGCGACCCCCGCCATCAGCTTCTGTTCGTGCAGCGGCACCCCGAGCTTCTCGAAGGTCCTCAACAGTTCCGGATCAACCTCGTCGAGGCTTGCGAGCTGCTTCTTGGGCTTGGGCTGCGCAAAATAGATGATGTCCTGGAAGTCGATCGGCGGATGATCCACCTTCGCCCAGGTCGGGTCTTGCAGCGTCAGCCAGTGCCGGTACGCCGAAAGCCTGAATTCCAGCAGCCAGTCGGGCTCGTTCTTCTTGCTTGATATCAGCCGGATCACGTCCTCCGACAATCCCTTCGGCACCACTTCCGTTTCGATGTCGGTGACGAAGCCGTGCTTGTACGGCTGGTTCACCAGGTGCTGCAGCGCCGAACTCATGCCCGTTCCTCCACCGCGAAGCTCTCGCCGCAGCCGCAGGATGCCTTCACGTTCGGGTTGTTCACCTTGAACATCTGTCCAAGCCCTTCGCGAACGTAGTCCAGCTCGGATCCCCTCAAGAATGCCAGGCTCGCATCATTCACCACCAGCTTCGCACCATGACTCTCGTATACGTGATCCCCATCGCCAACTTCCCTGGCAATGTCGAACACATACGCATACCCCGTGCACCCCGCCTCTCTCACCCCCAGCCGCAATCCCACCCCCCCAGACTTCTCCACTTCCTTCGCAACGTGGCGCGCAGCCCGCTCGGTCATCGATACTGTCATGATTCCATCCTTATACAGAGAAGGAACTGCCGCAACCGCACGTGGTCGCCGCGTTCGGATTCCTGATGACGAAGCGCGCGCCCTCCAGGTCTTCCTGGTAGTCGATTTCCGCGCCCGCGAGATACTGGAAGCTGGCCGGATCGACGATCATGTCCACACCGTCTTTCGTAAAGACGGCATCGTCCTCGTTCGCCGACTGCTCGAAGGCAAACCCATACTGGAAGCCTGAACAGCCTCCCCCCGTGACATAGACCCTGAGCTTCATGTCGAGAGTGCCTTCCTCGATAAGAATCTCCTTGACCTTGCCTGCTGCGCTTTCCGTGAAGACGATGGACATGGCGTTGACCTTTCTAAATTCGACGATTTTCGTCAAGCAATTCCTGTACCAATATATAACTGTCTGTTTATATTGCATTATACATACAGGTCCATGTGTCGCATTCGTGACGCAATGCCGACAAGAGGAGACGCGCCCAGGATCTTTGTTGCAAAACCTACAATCCCTACAATGCAGACCCTCCCGGAAGCGGTGTTTTTAAGCAACACCATGATTTACATTACTTTATGAAGCTGGCACAGCAATTGCTGGAAGATTGGCAAGGCATTTTCAGGAGAGGCTCGTGACGATCATCAATGATGTGACTTTAAGGGATGGGGAGCAGACTGCAGGGGTCGCTTTCAACGCCCATGAGAAGCTTGCAATCGCACGCGCCTTGTCGGAATCCGGGGTTGCCGAAATGGAAGTCGGCATCCCCGTGATCGGGGCAGATGAGCGCGAAATCATCCGCGCCATCGCCGCCCTCGGCCTGCCTGCGAAACTCATGGTATGGGGAAGGATGCGCGAAGAAGACCTTCTCGCCTGCGTCGGCTGCAGCGCCGACATCGTCCATCTCTCCGTTCCAGTCTCCGACATCCAGATCAACCACAAGCTTTCCCGCGACAGGAGCTGGGTACTGCGTTCCATCACGCGCCATGTCAAGGAAGCCAGAGAATTCGGCATGGAAGTCAGCGTGGGCGGCGAGGATGCTTCCCGTGCAGACCCGGATTTCCTGCTCCGCGTCATCGAAACGGCTCAGATCGCAGGCGCAAGAAGATTCCGTTTCGCCGATACCCTTGGACTGCTCGACCCTTTCACCACGTTCGACCGGATCCGCCGCATGCGCGAATCATCCGATCTTGAAATCGAAATCCATGCCCACGACGACCTCGGGCTCGCCACGGCCAACACCCTGGCTGCATGCCTTGCCGGCGCAACCCATGCGAACACCACGGTCAACGGCCTCGGGGAACGTGCAGGCAACGCGCCGCTCGAAGAAGTCGTCATGGGGCTGCGCCACCTCTACGGCATCGAAACGGGCATAGAAACGCGGCTTTTTCCGCGCATTTCCGAGCTCGTATCGCAAGCGTCCGGCAGGCCGATTCCAGCCAACAAGAGCATCGTCGGCGAATCGGTGTTCAGCCACGAAGCGGGCATCCATGTCGACGGGCTGCTGAAGCATCTTTCCAATTACCAGAATTTCGACCCGGCTGAGGTTGGAAGGGAGCACAGGCTCGTCCTTGGCAAACATTCAGGATCGAAGTCGGTCATCGATGCGTACGCAAAAATCGGCATCCATCTCACCGAATCCGAAGCCAGACCCCTGCTGCAGCGCATCCGGGACCACGCAGTGATCCACAAGAATTCCCCTGGAACTCACGATCTTAAGCGCTTCTACCTGGAATCATCCATTTGTCTCGAGGCGAGCTGAACATGAAATTGATCGCACTGATGAAAGAAGACTTGAGCTGCGTGTTCCAGCGCGACCCGGCTGCGCGAACGAAATGGGAAGTGCTGACCACCTATCCTGGCGTGCATGCCGTCATGCTGCATCGCATCGCACATGCGCTCTGGACGAAGAACTGGCGCTATTTTGCGCGCTTCCTGAGCTTTGTCGGACGCATGCTCACCCAGATCGACATCCATCCAGGCGCGACGATAGGCAGGCAGTTCTTCGTCGACCATGGATGCGGCGTGGTCATCGGCGAGACGGCCGTCATCGGAAACGGCGTGACGCTCTACCATGGCGTGACCCTGGGCGGAACATCATGGAATCCGGGCAAGCGGCATCCCACACTGGAGGACGGCGTGCTCGTCGGAGCCGGTGCGAAGATACTGGGTCCTATCATCATCGGCGCAAATGCCAGGGTGGGCGCTAATTCCGTCGTCATCCAGGATGTGCCTGACAGCATGACCGTGGTCGGCATTCCCGGGAAAGTCGTTGTGCCCATGGGCCGAAGGAAGCTCGACAAGCATGGCATCGATCTCGACCACCATCTCATGCCGGATCCTGTCGGCAGGGCAGTGACTTCCCTGCTCGAACGCATTGAATCTCTGGAAAAGCAGGTCGCCGAACTCGGCAAGACGGAAGCGCTCATGCACGCCGAATTCTACGGCGACAGCCGCCCGGAAAAACTCCACTGAAAGGAAAGCAATGAACCTCCTGTCACAACAAATGGCAAAACTCTCTTCCGCCGAGGAGTTCCTGAATTTCTTCTCGATCGAATACGACCAGGCTGTCGTCAATGTGAACCGGCTCCACATCCTGAAGCGATTCAACCAGTATTTGCGCGCGACCAAGGATGCGCAAGCAATGGATGATGAAAAACTGAAGGAAGTGTGCAGGGACCTGCTGATCAAGGCTTACGAGGACTTCGTCAGATCCACGCCTGCCCAGGAAAAGGTGTTCAAGGTA
>JAJZPK010000040.1 GCA_021811205.1 Pseudomonadota bacterium | reverse complement strand
AATAAGCCAGCGCAACCCTCTCGATGCACATCCACGCACATCTTCGCTACCCTAGACAGGGATGCGCAGGTTGACAAGGGGCATTCGATAGCGCTGACATTTGCTTCAGTATTGCAATATCAATGGATATTGGCATAACCTTATAATCATTTGGTGAGCTTAATTCGTGGCGGGTCGTAATGAACAGCAACCTTACATCGATCGAGGCTGGGCTTGCCGCTCTTTCGAGCGAAGAGCAGGAAAGGCTGATGAATTTGCAGCAGGACATCCTTATGTCCGTTGCACGAGGTGGCGATCATTTGGAGGTCCTCAACCAGATTTGCAAACTCGAGGAAGAGCTTCTGCCGAATTCGGTGGCATCTGTCATGCTGATGGATGAAAATTACGAATGTCTGAATGTCTATGCCGCACCCAGCGTTCCGCAAGAAGGAATAGCGCAGCTCAACGGTCTCAGGCCGGGTCCCGGAGGAGGATCCTGCGGGAACGTCGTCTACAGACAGGAAGCCCAGTTCGTCAGCAATACATTCGAAGATGCGCGCTGGTGCAATTTGCGCCAGCTGGCCTACAATTTCAATCTTTGCTCATGCTGGTCAGTACCCATTTATTCCGGCAAGCATCAAATCATTGGCACATTCGCCCTGTCCAGTTTCGAGCATCGCTCTCCAACGGCTTTCCATCGCAAACTGCTCGATATCGGTTCTTCGATCATCGGTATCGTGATGGAGCGGAGCAAAGACGAGGCGGCGCTAAGAATTGCAGCAATTGCCTTCGAATCGCAGGAAGGCATGATCATTACCGATGCCAATGCGACGATACTGAGAGTCAACAAGGCATTCACGCAGATCACCGGCTATTCGGCGAAGGAAGTGATCGGCCGCAATCCGAATATATTGAGCGCGGCAAATCGGGGTGAGGGTTTCCACGAGTCCATGTGGCAGAGCCTGAAAGATACCGGGCGATGGTCGGGGGAGATCTGGAATAAAAGGAAAAACGGCGAGCTTTTCCCAGAGCAACTGACCATCACGGCAGTGAAGAATGATCATGGTCAAGTCACGAATTACGTGGGTTCATTGGTGGACATCACGGAACGGAAGCTTTCCCAGGATAAAATTCAGCAACTCGCCTACTACGACCAGTTGACTGGCCTGCCGAATCGGCAGCTGTTTCAGGACAGGCTGGATCAAAGCGCCAGGCGAGTTTCGCGCAATCATTCTACGCTCGCGCTGCTGTTCATCGATCTGGACAAGTTCAAGGAAGTGAACGATACGCTGGGTCACTTCAAAGGGGATCTGCTGCTGATCGAGGCGGCCAAGCGGATTCAGCGGCATGTGCGGGAAACTGACACCTTCGCCCGTCTGGGGGGGGATGAATTCGCCATCATCCTTCACGAGTACGGCGATGTATCGAGCATAGATCGAGTGGTGGAGAGCGTGCTTGACGAGATGAGCCGGCCCTTTGATCTCGACGATGGCGCAATGGGCCATATTTCCTGCAGCATCGGCATTGCGCTCTATCCACAGGATGCAGGAAGCATACAGGATCTCGTCAAGCATGCGGACCAGGCGATGTACGCGGCGAAGGATGCGGGACGCAACAGGTTCAGTTATTTCACTTCCGCTATGCAGCAAGCAGCTCGAGAGAAGCTCGAGCTCAGGGAGGATTTGAGATATGCGTTGACGCGAGGCGAGATGGAGGTGTATTTCCAGCCGATCGTGGAGCTTTCGACCGGGCGGGTTTTGAAGGCGGAGGCCTTGCTGCGCTGGCATCATCCGAAGCGTGGGTCCGTGAGCCCTTCGCTGTTCATCCCGTTGGCGGAAGAGTTCGGGCTCATCCATGATTTGGGAAACTGGGTGTTTCTGCAGGTGCTTGCTGCTGTCGAGGGCTGGCGATCCCGGCTGGGTCATGATGTTCAAGTGAGCGTGAATTGCTCTCCGATTGAATTCGACAAGCACGATTTCAAATGGATAGAAATGCTGAAGGCGACCGGATTGTCAGGAGGCGCGGTCACCATGGAGATCACCGAGGGGCTGCTGCTCAAGGAATCGAATCTGGTTCAGGCAAGACTGATCGAATGCAGAAACTACGGGATCGAAGTGTCGATCGACGATTTCGGCACAGGGTATTCGGCATTGTCGTATCTGAAGCAGTTCGACATCGACTACCTGAAAATCGATCAGTCGTTCGTGCGCAATCTGACAACCGACGAAAGCAGCAAAGCATTGGTGGAGGCGATCATCATGATGGCGCACAAACTCAGCATCAGGACGATCGCGGAAGGCGTCGAGACGGAAGAGCAGCGAGACCTTCTGGCATCCTTCGACTGCGACTATGTGCAGGGTTTCCTGTACTCCAAACCGATTCCTGCAAATGAGTTCGAGAAGCTGCTTGCCGAATAAGGCCAGCACGGAAAAGGGAAAAGAGAGTTCCTGGGCGAGGCTGCTGCTCGAATGACAAAATTTCGGCAAAAATGGGCGGCTGATCTTGGCGCCGAGTTGTCGGGTAATCAGGGAATCCCCAAGATCATGGCCATTGCGCTGGGATTGGCTACAGCCACCCAATTCCTTCTGTAAAGAGCAGGCAGAATTTACTCTATAAGAACAGTCTGCAATAATGCCCGAAGAAATTTATAGCGTATTTAATAATGGATAAAAATAGCCAGAACAAACCTTCTTTCCTGACGAAATTCAGCATAGCGACAAGGCTTGGTGGCGGCTTTGCCATCCTTGTTGCGCTGATTCTGGTCATGTCGCTGTATGGAATTTACGGCATGCGGGGAATACAGGCCAAGCTCAACGAAATCGCCAATGTCAATGACACCGAGTCCGCGCTCGTGGCCACCATGCGAGCATCGGTCTATCAGCGGGCCATTCTGATCAGAAATCTTGCGCTGTTGACCGATCAGGCAGCGATGGCGGATGAGCAGCGCAAGATAGAACTGCAAAGAAAAGCATACGACGAAGCGAAAGGAAAGCTTTCGGCATTGCTGGCCCGACCCGAGGCTAGTCCGCAAGAGAAGGATATTTTCATCAAGCTGCAGGGATACGAGGCGGCTACAGAGCCTCCCGTCAACAAGGCGATTGCGCTAGGTCTTGCCAATCGGGGCGAAGAAGCGACAAAAACGCTGCTGACGGAAGTCGAAGGACCACAGTCCGCCTGGCTCGACCAGCTCAACAAGCTGGTGCTCGAAGGAGAAAGCCTGAACGCAGAAGCGGGCAAGCATGCCGAGGCGAGCTATGAAACGGCGCGCGCCAGCCTGCTTGCCGTGAGCGCCCTGGCTGCAATAGTCGGCATACTGGTTTCAATCTTTCTGAGCCGAAGCATCACACGCCCGATTGGATATGCAGTAGAAATCACGCAACGCGTCGCATCCGGCGATTTTACAGCGCGAATTGACGTCGAATCGGATGATGAAATCGGCAAACTTTTGCAGGCCATCAAGGGCATGAATGAGAGTCTCGGCCAGGTCATTCGGCAGACCCGCGAGAATGCCCACAAAGTCGCCGGCGCTGCTGCTGAGCTCTCGACTGCGGCCGGGCAGATTGCAGACAGTTCGCGCCACCAGAGCGAAGCGGCTTCCTCCATGGCCGCTGCCGTAGAGGAAATGACGGTAAGCGTTGGCCAGATCTCCGACCATGCGTCTGGCGCCCAACGCGTCTCCTCGGAATCGAGCGATCTGTCCAGAGAAGGCAGTGGCGTCATCACGGAAATGATCGGGAAGATGCAGGAGATTTCGAAAACCGTCAACGAATCTTCTAGCGTCATGGAAGAGCTGACGAAGCGTTCAGAGGAGATTTCCAGCATCGTTCTCGTGATCAAGGAAGTCGCCGATCAGACCAACCTGCTTGCCTTGAATGCGGCGATCGAGGCAGCCAGGGCAGGGGAGCAGGGAAGGGGATTTGCAGTGGTGGCTGACGAAGTAGGAAGCTTGCCGAGCGCACGGCCCAGTCGACTCTAGACATTTCGAGCGTGATAGAAAAGGTGCAGCAAGGGATAAACGCCGTGATGGAAACCATGGGATCAGGCGTCGAGCAGGTGGAGCTTGGCGTCATGCAGGCCGGCAAGGCGTTCGAAGCGGTCGACAGGATCAATGCGGGTTCGCAGCAGGTCGTCGACAACGTGAGCGATATCAGCTCTGCGCTCAGGGAGCAGAGCATCGCGAACAACGAAATCGCACAAAGCGTCGAAAAGATTGCCCAGATGGCCGAAGAAAACAACTCTGCCGTCGAGGAAACGGCAAGGACGGCACTCAACCTTCAGACGCTTGCCACCGAACTGAATGAGCTCGTGTCGCGATTCAAAGTCTGAAATTTGCGCTCGATCCGCTAGATCGACCGCAAGCCTGGAGCCAAACGTGCAAGTTCACATCGTCGACGATCGAGCGGGAATGATTCTGTGAACTGGTTCGCGCTGTCCCTCATCAGCGCCTTTTCTCTGGCCTCGGCCGATGCCTTCACGAAACGCAATCTTTCCGATTATTCCGAAGAGGAACTTGTGCTCGTGAGGTTCTTCATCCCGGCACTGATTCTTTCGCCCATTCTGCTGTTCGAGCCGCTTCCCGCGCTTCCTCATGCTTTCTGGGCCTGGGTTGCATGCGCCGTTCCTCTCGAGATTCTTGCAATGCGGCTCTACGTGCGCGCAATCAGGCATTCGCCTCTCTACCTGACCTTGCCCTACCTTGCATTCACGCCGATATTCACTGCGCTGCTCGGTTATGCCCTGCTCGGCGAAAAAATCGGGTTTTCGGGATTCGCGGGAATACTCCTGATCACGTGCGGCGCTTTCATGCTCAATCTTCGCCATCTCGGAAAAGGCATATTCGAGCCGTTTCGGGCCATTTTCCGTGAAGAAGGCAGCAAGCTGATGCTCCTTGTCGCCGCGATTTACGGATTCACTTCCGTGCTGGGCAAGGGCGCATTGCAATACTGCCCGCCGCTTGCCTTCGGCGCACTGTATTTCCTGCTTGTAGGAACGGGCTCCATGGCGCTTTATGTGAAAGGAAATCCCATCAGACAGCTATTCAGGAACCCCGGCTGGGCGACCCTGACAGGGACATTGATGGCTGCGATGGTGGCGTCACATTTTCTGGCGATAAGCCTGACAAAGGCAGCCTACATGGTCGCTGTCAAAAGGACGAGCCTCCTTTTCGGCGTGACATACGGCGCGATCCTGTTCAGGGAAAAGGGATTCGGGCTGCATTTTCTTGCAGGCGTCATCATGGTCGCAGGCGTGGCTTTGATTTCGACGATGGTATAATTTCCTGGTGGAAAATTCCGATGAAGCATACATGCGCTGCGCGCTCGAGCAGGCGCAGCTTGCCAAGAAAGCGGGCGAAGTGCCGGTGGGGGCGATAATTGTCATGGAAGGGAAGGTCGTCGGACGCGGCTACAATAGGCCCATTTCTTCGGTCGATCCTTCGTCGCATGCCGAAATCGAGGCGCTCAGGGATGCCGCGAAGAATGTTGGCAATTACAGGCTCGCAGGGGCATCGCTTTTCGTGACGATAGAGCCGTGCATGATGTGTGCAGGCGCGATCATGCATGCGAGAATCGCAAGAGTGGTCTATGGCGCGAAAGATCCCAAGACAGGGGTGTGCGGGAGCGTGCTCGACGTCTTCGCCGAACCCCGGCTCAACCACCATGCCAGCGTGACGTCCAGCGTGCTTGAAGAAGAATGCGGGGGCATCATGACGCAATTCTTTTCTGAAAGAAGGCGCAAGTCTTGAAAATTCTTATCGGCATCGGCTCGCAGACCTTGAAGCTCCTCGACGGTGATGGGCGCATGCTGAAGGAATACGCCATTTCGAGTGCTGCGAAAGGAGCAGGGGAGCAGCGCGGCAGCTTCATGACGCCGCGTGGGCGCCATGTGGTCAGGGCGAAAATAGGTGGCGGGCTGCCATTGAATACCGTGTTCGTCAGGCGCCGCCCGACCGGAGAAATACATGCGCCAGAGTTCTCCGAAAAATTCCCTGACCGGGACTGGATACTGACCCGAATTCTCTGGCTTTCTGGGCTGGAAAAGGGCTTAAACAGGCTGGGGGAAGTGGATACGATGCGCCGCTACATCTACATCCACGGCTGTCCAGACGGAACGGAAATGGGAAAGCCTGGCTCGCACGGGTGCATCAGGATGAGGAACGAAGAAGTCGTCGATCTTTACGATCTCGTCCCGGTCGGAACCGAAGTCGACATCCTCGAAGATCTGTAAGCATATCGTCATCTTCTCATAACCTTCCGTTAACAATTCGCCCATACAATGCAATCATTCACTGAATGAGGGCGTGACATGTATACCTACGAGATACTGATCGAAATGGCCGTCGAATTCGCTATGCTGATGCTGCTCATTTGGGCAGAGGAGCGCTTCCTGGCTTCCCGCAATTCCTGATTCTTCCGCGCCTGAAATAGCTTTCGTTGTCGTAGTAGACGGGATCTTCGTTTTCGATCGCCCAGCCCGGCACGCCGAGCAGGGGGAGCGGGCACAGATCGAGGGGCGTCGCGATTTCAGAAAAGATGCCCTCGAATGATGAATCGAGATTTTCGATCTGTTCGTCGAGAGGCAATGAGAACAGCGATTTTTCGACCGGAAAGAGAACAGCGTGCCCGGTGAGCCCGACGAATGGGGAAAGCGCTTTCTCGTAAAGACCGTGCCCGAAAATGTAGAAGCGCATCTCGTCCTTCACCCTTTTCCTGTGATCAATGAAAAGGGATTTCCATTCGAAGCGCCTCAGCATGTTGGATAGGGATGGGTTCGACGATGCGACGATGACGCCCGATTCGTCGAAAAGGGTGGCGATGTCGCGCATTTTGCCCCGTCTGCCGTCTTCCTTCTGCATTTCTTCGAAATGACGCAGGTTGAGAAAGGACTTCGCCTTCGGATAACGCATCCAGACGAGCGCATTGAAAAGATCGTGCCAGCATGCTTCACGCGTATGCACTTCTCCTTCGAGATGGATCCTTCTTTCGTAATTTTCGCCGCTGCTTTTCACGAACCTGATGGGCAGCCCGCTGCTGTTTGTGACGTGACAGGCGAGCCGGTTCAGAGTTTCATGGGAAGGCCATCCGCATTCCGGAAGCTTCTCGCAAAAATGCCTGATCGGCAGGAACATTTCGGATCCTGAATGAAAGTCGGCGATCCAGCTGTCAGCCATGCAGGGCCCGCAAAGCGAGGAAAATCCAGTCAGGCTTTTCGAGCTTTGGACGCTTTTTGTAGACATCCCATTCTACTTTTTCAAGCTTGTCCAGTATGGCTAGCCCGCCCTGGACGATCATTTTCATCTCGAACGAGATCCTGCCCTTCATGATTCGGGCAAGCGGTGCGCCTTCGAGCATCATCTTCCTCGCCCTGTTTGCCTGAAGCATCATGAACTTGCTCCACGCCTGACCGGCATTTCCCGCGGCGATGTCTTCTTCGCTGATTCCGCAGGATTCCATTTCGTCCCGGGGCAAATAGATCCTTCCCAATCTATGGTAATCGATGGATACGTCCTGAAGAAAATTGATGAGCTGCAGGCTCGTGCAGATCCTGTCGGACATTGTCCGGCATTCCTCGGTATCGAAGCCGTAGAGCGCAAGCAGTAGCCTGCCGACCGGATTGGCCGACTTTTCGCAGTAGGCGAGCACCTCGCCAAAATTCGCATAGCGCTTCTTCGTAACGTCCTGGCAAAAGGCATCGAGCAGGTCGTGGAAGGGTTTGAGGGGAAGACGGTGCTGATCGATGATCACGGCAAGTTCGGCGAAAAGCTGCGACTCTGGTGCCTTTCCGTTCTCGATTCTTTCGAGTTCGTGCCTGAACCCATCGAGAAGGGAAAGGCGCGCCTGATCCGAAAGATCGCCTTCATCGGCGAAATCGTCCGCTTGCCTTGCGAATGAGTAGATCAGACCGACCGGCATTCTGAATTTGCGCGGCAGGGCAAGCGATGCGACCGGGAAGTTTTCGTAATGCTTGGTGGACAAGGCTATGCTCCGAGATGTTGCATGACGCGTATTGCCATTTCATCGATAGCAACGACTTCGTCTACGGCGCCAACGGAGATGGCTTCCCTGGGCATGCCGAAAACGACGCAGCTCGCCTCGCTCTGGGCGAAATTGTGCGCCCCGGCCTGCTTCATTTCGAGCATGCAAAGCGCGCCGTCCTTGCCCATTCCTGTGAGGATCACGCCGACCGCATTCTTGCCCGCGACATTGGCTGCGGAGCGGAAAAGCACGTCGACGGAAGGGCGGTGCCTGTTGACGGGCGGCCCATGGTTGAGTTCGGTGACATAGGTCGAGCCTGATCTTCCGACAAGGAGATGGGAATGGCCGGGCGCGACGTAGGCATGGCCTGGCAGGATTTTTTCGCCATGTTCGGCTTCCTTGACGCGGATTTTGCACAGGCCGTTCAGGCGATCAGCGAAAGGCTTCGTGAAAGCCTCGGGCATGTGTTGGGAAATCAGGATGCCGGGGCAATGTGCAGGCAAGGCGACAAGAAAAGTCTTGATCGCCTCGGTCCCGCCGGTCGATGCTCCGACGAAAATGAGCTTCTCGGTGGCGGGGGCATGCTGGGCATGGAAAGGGAGAATGGCGTCAGCCGTGAGGCTGGGCTGGACGGGCGGGTGTTCGCTATTTTGCAAGTTCATAGACGGTCTTCCCGCGCAGCCTGAAAATGTCCGGGACGTGATGGAAGCTTTCGGAATGGCCTGCGAAAAGCAGGCCGTCCTTCTTCAGGAGCGGGGCGAATTTCCGCAGGATTTTCGCCTGCGTGTCCTTGTCGAAATAAATCATGACGTTGCGGCAGAAGATCACGTCATACGGTCCTTTCGCTGACCACCTGTCGTCCAGCAGGTTGATTTTTTCGAAGCTGACCATTTCCATGATTTCGGGCTTGATCTTCGCATGGCCCCCGGGCATCTCGATGAAGTATTTCTTCAGCTTCTCGCGCGGCAGCTTTTCCAGCTGTGAAGCATTGTAGAGGCCGGACTTGGCTTTTTCCAGGACCACTGTGTCGACATCGCTCGCCAGGATGGTGACGGGCGGTCGCAGCGTATCGAAGAGATCGGCCATGGTCATCGCCATCGAATAGGCTTCTTCTCCTGTCGAGCATGCGGCGCACCACAGCGAAATGGGCGGCTTTTTCGATCGGATATGCTCTGCAAGGATCGGAAAATGGTGCTCTTCTCTGAAGAAGAAGGTCAAGTTCGTGGTGAGCGAATTGGTGAACGCTTCCCATTCGGCGCTATTGCCCGCCTCGAGAAGCGCTATGTAATCTGAAAATGTGGTGAGACTGTTTGCCCTGAGTCGCTTGGCCAGACGGCTGTAGACCATTTCCTGCTTGCTATGGTTGAGCGAGATGCCGGCCCGTTGGTGGATCAGGGTCCTCACGCGATCGAAATCTTTTTCGGTGAACACGAATTCCCTCGAGTTCATGATTGCTTCTCCAGGCATGCGAAATATATTTCCGAATCAAACGGAGCATTCTGCCGCTGCGCCTGCCAGATCATTTCCCCGAGGCATTCCATGACAAGGTGGAATGCGTGATGTCTCGATTCGGATTTCCCTAGGATGGCGTCGAAGCGCTTCTTGATGCCGAAAGGCTGGTCGATGGAAAGCTGCTCCATGACGGCAAGATGGAGGCTCAGATGCAGAAAGGGATTCTCTTCCCTGTTTTCGGCAAGTTCCGCATCGTCAAGCACGAGGTGGTATTCCGGATGGAGCAGCATGATGTCCAGTGCCATGGATTCCAATGGGGTGAGCAATGCCTTCTCCTTGTGCTTTTTCCAGGCATCGCAAAAGAAACGCCTCACTTCGTCGCGTGTCGGGTTGAACATGCTAGATGGATTTTCCCTTGTATTCGCAATATTCCCTGATCACGCAGGCCGGGCAATCCGGCTTTCTCGCCTTGCAGACGTAGCGCCCGTGCAGGATCAGCCAGTGATGGGCATCGTGCATGAACTCCTTAGGTACGGCCTTCATCAGCTTTTTTTCGACTTCGAGCACGTTCTTTCCCGGGGCAATGCCGGTCCGGTTGGACACCCTGAATATGTGCGTGTCAACTGCGATGACAGGCACGCCGAATGCGGTGTTGAGGATCACGCTGGCGGTTTTCCTGCCCACGCCAGGCAAGGCTTCGAGTGCTTCGCGCGTTCTGGGTACATGGCCTTGATGGCGCTCGACGAGGATCCTGCAGGTTTCGATGATGTGCTTCGATTTCGTCTGGTAGAGCCCGATCGTTTTCACGTATTCCCTGAGTTTTTCCAGGCCGAGCGCCAGCATCTTTTCTGGCGTGTCAGCTGCCTCGAACAGCCCTCTCGTTGCTAGATTGACGCCTTTGTCCGTGGCCTGTGCGGAAAGGATGACGGCGATCAGGAGCTCGAACGGGGAGCTGTGCTCAAGCTCTGTCGTCGGGTGCGGGTTGGCAGCCTTGAGGCGCTCGAAGATCTTCTGTCGCGTTTCCCTGTTCATGCGCTCTGCAGGGAAGGCTCTGGAATCTGGACTCTGGCAGCCCTTGCGTCGAGCCGGTTCTTCAAGGCGATCAGCAGGCCGAGCCCGATGAATGCGCCGGGCGGCAAAATGGCGAGCAGGAAGCCATGATAATGCGGGAACACGGTGATGATGAAGGATTTGGCCGAATCGCCGAACACCAGGTCGATCCCCGAAAAAAGCGTTCCTTTTCCGAAAAGTTCGCGCATGCCGCCGAGTAGGGCGAGCACCAGTGTGAGTCCCATGCCCATCATGAATCCGTCGAAAATGGAAGGCAGCGTCTTCTGCTTGGAGGCGAAGGCTTCGGTTCTGGCCAGCACGATGCAGTTGGTCACGATCAGCGGAACGAAAATCCCGAGGACAAGGTAGAGCGAATGCAGATAGGCCTTCATGACGAGCTGGATGATGGTCACGAGAGATGCGATGATCAGGATGAATACTGGGATTCTGATTTCGCTCGGCACCAGGTTCCTGATCAGGGATACCGCGAGATTGCTGAGCGACATGACGAGCAGGGTCGCAAGCCCGAGGCTGACGCCGTTCACCACCGAGCTGCTGACGGCGAGCAAAGGGCACATCCCGAGCAGTTGCACCACTCCGGTGTTCTGCTTCCAGAGCCCGTTTTTCGCTATTTCGAGGTATTCGTTCATTTTTCCTTCCCTTGCGCAAAAAGCCAGGATTTGTTCGCTTCGAAATACTGAAGCGCCTTGTGCACCGCCTTGACCACGGCTCTGGGGGTGATGGTTGCGCCAGTCATGTAATCGAACTTCCCGCCGTCTTTCCTGACATGCCATGCCGAATCCGGGACAGAACCGAGGGAGGCATGATCGAAGCCCTTGATCCAGTCGCTTTTGGCGATTTCGATATAGTCGCCAAGTCCGGGCGTCTCGTTCTGACTGATGACCCGCACGCCCGATATTTCGCCGCTTGCCAGAATGCCGATGAGCAGGGTAATCCTGCCCGCATACCCGTCAGGTGCAATGGCCTCGATCATGACCGCGACAGGCTTGCCCTTGAGTCTCGCCCGGTAGGCGGTGACGGGCTTGCTGTTGCCGAGCAGCTCACTGGGCGGAATTTCGACCGTATCGTGGATCAGGTCGTTGTCCGACATTCCGGAGGGGAACACCTGGTTGATCAGGGCTAGCTTTTCTTCGGCTTCGCTCTTGGAAATTAAATCATGAGTCTTGTCGTAGGTCAAAGCGAGCAGCGCCGTGGCGAGCAGGGTGAAGGCCAGCATGATGAGGGAAGTGCGAAGCGACGTTTGAAATATCCCGAGCTTCATTTCTTTTTCCCGAATACAGGCGGCTGGGTATAGGCGTCGATCAGCGGCACGCAGATGTTCATCAGGAGCACGGCGAAGGCGACACCGTCAGGATAGCCACCATGCAGGCGTATGACGTAAGTCAGAAATCCAGCGCCGGAGGCGAAAATCAGTTTGCCCCTGGGGGTGGTGGGTCCCGTCACGGGATCGGTCAGGATGAAGAATGCCCCGATCATGCTGGCTCCCGAGACGAGTTGGAAGAGGGGGGGGGCGTAGTGGGCGGGATCGAAGAGATGCAATGCCCCGGAGAGGATGGCGATCGTTCCGATGAAGGATACGGGGACATGCCAGCTGATGATCTTCTGCTGCAACAGGTAGAGGCCGCCCGCCAGATAGGCTGCAGCCATCCATTTTCCGCCGACGGTTGCGTAGATCGGCAGGCTCATGATCGCATCCATCGACTTGTCGAGGTGGAGTTGGGTCTTGAGCGTATCGAGCGGTGTCGCGGAAGTCAGGGCGTCAAGATGCGTGTTTGCCGGAAGCGCATGGAAAAACATGTAATCGAGAATCGACGAGAAATCGAGGTGAGACTGCGCGATTGAAGCGGGCGCAAGCCATTGCGTCATCTGCACAGGGAAGGAAATGATGAGCACGGCATAGCCGACCATGGCCGGATTGAACGGATTGTTGCCAAGCCCGCCGTAAAGATGCTTTGCGATCACGATGGCAAAGGCCGTTCCCGTCACGATCAGCCACCATGGCCCCATGGGCGGAATGGAAAGGCCGAGCAGCCACGCGGTGAGGAGCGCGCTGCCGTCCATGAGGAAGGGTTTCACAGGTCTTCCCCTGAGTTTCAGCATGAATGCTTCCAGAGCGAGCGCAGTCACGCTTGCGAGCGACAGGGTCACGAGCACGGCAGGGCCGAAAAACCATACGTCCGCAGCTATCGCGGGAATGAGGGCGGCGAGCACCTTCACCATGATCTCGGTCACGGAAGGGGAGCGGGTGATGTAGGGTGAATTCATGGTTGCGTTTCCTTCGCCTGGGCCGATTTTTGGGCGAGGCGTTCGGCCTTCTCGCGTTTGTCCCGCTCCATGCGTTCGATCCTGAATTCGTGGCGGACCCTGGCTAGGTCGGATGCCTTCTTTTCACGTTCCTGCGCCCATATTTCGCTTTTTGCATAGCGGTAATACTGGACGAGCGGAATATGGCTGGGACAGACATAGCTGCAGCAGCCGCATTCGATGCAGTCGAACAGGGCGTATTCCTGTGCCTTGCCGAAATTCTTCGCCTTGGCGAACCAGTAAAGCTCCTGCGGCTGTAGCTCTGCAGGGCAGCTTTCGGCGCATTTCGCGCAGCGTATGCAGGGCATGGGTTCTGGCGCTTTCGGGAAGAGCGATTCTGATTTCACGATGACGCAATTCATCGCTTTCACCACCGGAACATGAGTCGAAGGCAGGTCGAAGCCCATCATCGGCCCCCCCATGATCGCGCCGGAACTGCCTGGAAGCGCTCCAGCCTGTTCGATCAGGTAATCGACAGGCGTGCCGATCAGGGCTTCATAATTGCCCGGATGGGCCACGTTGCCGGTGATCGTCACGATGCGGCTCAATACAGGCTCGCCAAGTCGAATTGCGCGGTAGATCGAAGCTGCCGTGGCGACATTGAAGCATTGCACGCCAAGATCGGTGGAGCGTTCTCCGGCCGGCACTTCGATGCCTGTGAGCACCTTGATCAATTGCTTTGCCCCGCCGCCTGGATAGATCGTCGGGACGGCGACGACTTCCATGCCACCAGCGGACTTCATCGCTTCGATCGCAAGGGGCTTGTTGTCTTCGATTCCAAGCACCACTTCTTCAGCGCCCAGAAGATGCTGCATCAATTTCGCGCCTTCCGCGATCTCGAAGGCGCGCTCGCGCATCAGGAGATCGTCGCAAGTGATGTAGGGCTCGCATTCCGCGCCGTTCAGGATCAATGTCCTGATCCTTTTTTTCGATCCTGGGTTGAGCTTGATGAAGCTCGGGAAAACGGCACCGCCCAAACCCACCACGCCTGCTTCCTTCAGCTTGGTTCTCATGGACCCCGGATCCATTTCGGGGTCCAGCGGCACGCGCTCTATCCATTCCTCGAGTCCGTCGGGCTCCAGAACGATGCACAGCGCGTTGAGGCCCGATGGATGAGGAATGGGTTCCATGCCGACAGAGAGAATTTTTCCTGACGTCGGCGCATGGATTGCGCTCGAAACATGCCCTTCTGGCTGGCCGATCATCTGCCCCTTCAGCACGCGCTCCCCCGGATGGACGAGCGGCTTCGCGCTGCTGCCGATATGCTGGTGCAGCGGAATGAACAGTTTTCCAGGCAGGGGCGGGATGCGGATAGGGTTTCTGGTCGAGTTGTCCTTGTGCTGCGGCGGATGAACGCCCCCCTTGAAATGGTGAAGCTGCCTCATGCGATTTCCCTCATGGGCGGCTTCCATTTCCAGCTCGCGATGCTGGATTCGACGGGAGCCATCACGATGCAATCGACCGGGCAGGGGGGAATGCACAGTTCGCAGCCGGTGCATTCCTGAGCGATGATGGTGTGCATCTGCTTGGGCGCGCCTGAAATGGCGTCGACCGGGCAGGCCTGGAGACAAAGCGTGCAGCCGATGCAGGTGTTCTCGTCGATATAGGCGACGGATTTCGGTTTTGGCTCGCCATGTTCGGCATTGAGGGGCTTGAATTCGACCCCAAGCAGATCGGCGAGCTTGTGGATGTTCGCGTCCCCGCCAGGCGGACACTGGTTGATGTCCGCGCGCCCTTCGGCGATCGCCTCTGCGTAGGGGCGGCAGCCGGGGAAGCCGCACTGCGCGCATTGCGTCTGGGGCAGGATGGCGTCGATTTTCTCGACCAGCGCATTGCCCTGGACGTGGAAGCGGATCGATGCATAGCCCAATACGCCGCCCAGAAAGAGGGCGAGTCCGGACATCACGATAATCGCATCTAGCATGTCCGCATCACTTGACGAGTCCGGAAAATCCCATGAAGGCCATGCTCATGAGACCGGCAGTGACCATTGCGATGGAGGAACCCTTGAAGGGCGCTGGAATGTCGGCGGCGTCCAGCCTTTCCCTCAGGCCGGCAAACAGGATGAGGACCATTGAAAATCCGATTGCCCCGCCCATGCCGAAGAAGAGCGACTGGAGGAAATTGTGGTTCTGCTGGAGATTCAGCAGGGGAATGCCCAGGACTGCGCAATTCGTCGTGATGAGCGGAAGATAGATGCCGAGCACCTGATAGAGCACGGGGCTGACCTTCTTGACCACCATTTCGGTGAACTGGACGATTCCCGCAATGACGACGATGAAGGAAATCGTGGTCAGGTAGGAAAGATCGGGTCCGAGGAGATATTTGGCGATCAAGTAGCTGCTTCCGCTACCCAGGGTCAGCACGAAAGTCGTTGCGGCGCCCAT
>JAJZPK010000039.1 GCA_021811205.1 Pseudomonadota bacterium | reverse complement strand
CGTTTTCCTGAATACCGGCGCAACGGGATTGTAAAGATGCACGATCGCGCGGCGTGCGCCCTTGAGGGACTCCATGGTTTTGACGATCATCTCCTCCCTGGCGGGCGTCAGCACTTCAATGGTGACATCAATCGGAATGCGATCTTCCATGATCAGCATCCTGACGAAATCGAAATCCGTTTTCGAGGCCGAAGGGAAAGCCACCTCGATCTCCTTGAATCCGATTGCAACCAGCGTCTCGAACATCCTCAGTTTTTTCGGAATGCCCATGGGCTCGATCAGCGCCTGGTTGCCATCCCTCAGGTCCGAACTCATCCATATCGGCGGCGAATCAATCACCTTGTCAGGCCATGTCCTGTCCTTGAGGCCGACAGGGGGAAAAGAATTGTATTTCTTCGATGGGTCGATCGGCATGCTACACCCCGGAATCAAATGGGGGATCTCCGGCATTGAGCCGACGAAAAAAACCGAATGAAGGGAAGTGAGGTATTTAGCGCGCGAGGCGCAGCAGCCCGGCCAGAAGCAGGGAAACGGAGAGAAGATAGGCTGCGGCGAATTGGATCATGGAAACAAGCTTATACGCTTTTTCGGAAATGTCAACCCAGGCTCGACACCACACTGTACTGGGAAGCGGGCTGTCCGTTCGAGGCCGTCGGCGCCTGCAGGGATTCGACCAGGGAAGAAAAAACCTTGACCGTGTTTTGCGGATTGGAAGACAGTGCCTTCCTGAAGGTCTGCGCATCGAGAGAAAGCGTACCGTTGGCAGCGGTCTTGATGCCTATGCCGAGGAGCGCCTGGGCATTTTGCGCGCCTGCAGGCCCATTCGCATTGTAGGCATTGACGAAAGATTGCACGGCCCGAACCGCGCTGCCCAGATCGCTTTTCGCATTCTTCTGCTGCCCGCCCGGGCCGCCCGTACCCGTCTCAACCGACTTGCCCATGCCCTGGACCGTGGATCTCAGATAGGCCATGGCATTCTGTGCCTGGCCATAAGCGGAAATGGTCTGCTGGTAGCTCGCCTTGGCGAAAGCGTCGTTCGACTGCTGGTCGACCGTGCCGGCAGGCAAGGCCGCCTTCGCCTGCTGGGCAGACGGAGAAGCGATCGCTTCGTCCATGTTGTGCTGAGAATACAATCCCACGCCAGAAATGCTCAAGATTTCCTCCTTGTGATCAGACTTTTAGCACAAACACGAACAAAAATCCAGACGGAAGCAAAAAGCCCGGTTTCCCGGGCCTGCTGTTTGCATTGAGCCTGAACGGCGGTTCTGCATTTCGGCGAACAGGCTTTCTGCGTTGTCGTGCAGTATCGAGCCTAGTCGTCAATCAATTTGATGTATACAACCGTACCCATTTTTTCGGAAACGAGATGCTGGGCATTCGGATGAGCGTCAATGCATAGCCTCATGAACCCCATGCTTTCGGGCGGCTCTTGTGAGGTCACAACGACTCTTCTTTTTCTTTCATAAAACAGCTCATGTTCCGAAGGCGGCAATTCCAGTTCCATCTCCATGGCCTACTCCTTATATCGAATAAAGGAAGCCCGCTCGAAGCGGGCTCAAGTGTTGGAGTTCGGATTTAATGATGAAGTTCGCAAATTTTATGCACGAAATATTACAAAAAATCGATTCTCGGCAAAGGGCAGGGATATCACCAAATCGTTATGGGCGCTGCAGAAACGGTATTCGGTGCCGTGGTATTCGTAATGGTGCGGCGATTCGGGTTTCATCGTCATGCCGCATACGGGATCCTTATCTTGCATGATTATCTCCTGTTTCGATCATGGTTTTCCGCTTTTCCCGGATGATCAGTATCCAGCCATACACCACGGGCAGGACCAGCAGGGAAAGCAGGGTACTCGTTACCATGCCGCCTATCATCGGCGCCGCGATGCGCCGCATCACATCCGAGCCGGTACCGCCACCCCACATGATGGGAAGAAGCCCTGCGATCACGGCAACCGCAGTCATCGCGATGGGCCGGACGCGCAATGTCGTGCCGTGAAGAACCGCTCCGGCAATCTCCGCCGGACTCAGCCCGCTCGGGTTTTCCTGCTGACTTTTTTCGACGATCTGGTCTATGAAGGTCAGAACAAGCACCCCGATTTCGGAAGAGACGCCGGCAAGCGCGATGAATCCCACTGCAACCGCAACCGAGAGATTGTAGTTAAGAAGCCAGACGAGCCAGAATCCTCCGGCAAGCGCAAAGGGAATCGACAGCATGACGACAAGCGGCTCGGTGAAATTCCTGAAATTGAAGTAGAGCAGCAGGAAAATGGCGAGCAGCGTGAGCGGCACCACCATCTTCAGTCTTTCTGCAGCACGCTGCATGTATTCGAACTGACCGGACCAGGAAATAGTGTATCCGGGCGGCAGCTTGACGGATTTAGCCACACGATTTTTTGCTCTGGCGACATAGCCGCCGATGTCGGCCGTCTTGATATCCACGTAAATCCAGGCGTTCGGCACGGCATCTTCCGTCTTGATGGAAGGCGGGCCGCGGCGAAGCCTGAGATTCGCCACCAGGGAAACCGGAATCTGCGCCCCTCCCGGCGTGGGGATCATGATGCGACCGAGCGAATCGATGCTGTCACGCAATTCCCTCGGATAGCGCAGGTTCACGGGATAGCGCTCCAGACCCTCTACAGTCTGTGTGATATTCATCCCGCCTACAGCCATCTGCAGCACGTCTTCGACATCTCCTACGGTCAGCCCATAGCGTGAAGCGGCTTCCCTGTCGATGTCATAGTCGAGGTAATAGCCTCCGGCGGTCTTGTCGGAAAAAGCCGAAAGCGTATCAGGCATGCTTGTCAGCGAAGAGGCGATTTCACCCGCAACCTTCTCGAGGACATGGATGTCGGGCCCGGAAACCTTGATTCCTATCGGCGTCTTGATGCCCGTCGAGAGCATGTCTATCCTGGTCTTGATGGGGTAGGTCCAGGCATTGGCAAGCCCCGGAAAATGGATTGCCCCATCCATCTCGCGCATCAGTTCCTTGGTTGCCTTTTTCGGATCGGGCCACTGCGATCGCGGCTTCAGACGGACGATCGTCTCGAACATGGAAAGCGGCGCGGGATCGGTTGCCGTATCCGCCCTGCCTGCCTTTCCGAACACGCTTTCGACCTCGGGAAAGGTTTTGAGAATCCTGTCCGTCTGCTGAAGCAGCTCTTTTGCGGCACCTATGGAAATTCCCGGGTCTGTCGATGGCATGTAAAGGATATCGCCTTCGTCGAGCGGCGGCATGAATTCGGAACCTGTGTGCATCACCGGATAAATTGTTGCCGCGACCAGAAGCAATGCCCCGAAAACCGTCACCTTTTTGTGTCGGATGGCCGCTTCCAGAAGAGGATAATGCAGCTTCTTCAACCAGACGTTGAGCCGATTGTCATGCTCGTTCGGGATTTTTCCCCTGATCAGAAATCCCATCAGCACCGGAACGAACGTGACGGCCAGAAAGGCGGCAGCTGCCATCGCATAGGTCTTGGTAAACGCCAGGGGTGAGAAGAGCCTCCCTTCCTGCCCCTGCAGCGTGAAGACAGGCAGGAAGGACACCATGATGATCAGAAGCGAAAAGAAGAGTGCCGGCCCGACTTCTTGCGAGGCCGAAGCAATCGCCAGCCATCTTTGCTTCATGCCGGGATTTTCGAGATGCTCGAGATGCTTGTGGGTGTTTTCGATCATGACGATCGCGCCGTCGATCATCGCCCCTATGGCAATGGCGATTCCCCCGAGCGACATGATGTTGGCCGACAAGCCCTGCCATTTCATGATGATGAAAGCGAGCAGTATCCCGACCGGAAGGCTGATTATGGCGACCAGCGAACTTCTGGCATGCATGAGAAAAATCAGACAGACCAGGGCAACAACGATCGATTCTTCAAGCAGCTTTTCCTCGAGATTCGATACCGCTCGTTCGATCAGGTTTCCCCGATCATAAACAGGAATGATCTCCACGCCTTCCGGCAGCCCCTTCTTCAGCTCTGCGAGTTTCCGTCTCACCCGTTCGATTGTGGCCAGTGCATTGGCACCGTAGCGCATGATGACCACGCCGCCTGCGACTTCCCCCTTCCCGTCGAGTTCTGCTACACCGCGCCTCAATTCGGGACCGAGATGAATGTTGGCGATCTGTCCGAGCAGAATGGGCGTACCGTTGGAGTCGGTTCCGACAGGTATGGACTCGAGGTCCTTCAGGCTCCTGATATAGCCGAGCCCCCTCACCATGAATTCGGCCTCGCCCATTTCGACTATCCTGCCGCCCACGTCGTTGTTGCTGCGCTGAATGGCACGCTTCACTTTTTCGATCGGGATCCCGAAAGCAAGAAGCGCATCGGGTTTCACTTCGACCTGGTATTGCTTCACGTAGCCGCCTATCGACGCGACTTCGGAGATGCCGTCGACCGCCTGGAGCGGATAGCGCAGGTACCAATCCTGGATGGACCTGAGCTGCGACAGATCATGCTTTCCTGTCTTGTCGACGAGCGCGTATTCGTAAATCCAGCCGACGCCAGTCGCATCCGGACCGAGCTTCGGAGAAACGCCAGGAGGCAGCCTATCCGATACATAATTCAGGGATTCCAGCACCCTGCTTCTCGCCCAGTAAGGATCGGTCCCGTCCTTGAAGATTACGTACACCATGGAGAAACCGAAAAATGAATAGCCCCTGACCACTGTGCTGTTGGGCACGGATAGCATGGCCGTGGTGAGCGGATAGGTCACCTGGTCTTCGACCACTTGAGGCGACTGGCCAGGGAAATTGGTGAAAACAATCACCTGCACGTCGGAAAGGTCGGGGATCGCATCGAGCGGAATGGTTTTCATGGCCTGGAAACCCGCGAATCCAATGAGAATCACCCCGATCAGGACGAGCAGCCGGTTCTTGATCGAAATGTCGATGAGTTTACGGATCATTTCGCCGTCCCCATGTTCATGGTGTCATGCTTGCCAGTTGCCATCCGGGCGGCAGCCTCCCTGATTTTGGACTCCGAGTCAATGAGGAATTGGGCGGATGTCACGACATCATCGCCTTCCTTCACCCCCTTCAGTATCTGGATTCTTCCGTTCGATGAGATGCCAAGTTCGACTTCTTTCAGCTCGAATCTGCCCCGCGATTTCTGGATGAATACGAGATTTCTGGTGCCTGTTCTCATCACGGCGTTACTCGGAATCGTCACGGCGTCGACCTGTTTGTCGGAATGGATGTCTGCATTCGCATACATGTCGGGCTTGAGCAAAAGCTGCGGGTTGTCCAATTCGACTCTCACCTTGATCGTCCGCGCTTTCGCATCGAGATAGGGATAGATGTAGTCGACCCTGCCTTCGAACTTGCGTCCGGGGATGTCGGCAAGCTCGATGCTGACTGCATCCCCTTTTGCTACCCAGGGCATGTCGTTTTCGTAAAGATCGGCAAGCACCCATATCCTGGAAAGATCGGCGATCGCATAGAGTTCGGTCTCCGGCCCGATCTTGTCTCCTTCGCGTGCGCCTATGGCAGTGACGATGCCGGAAATTGGCGAATCGAGGATCACATCCTTCATGACCTTCCCGCCCCGTTGAAGCTTGTCGATTTGCCATTCAGGCATGTCGAAGAGACTGAGGCGATTTCTGGACGATTCCAGGAGACTTGCGGCACTCTTCTTCACGTCGGCAAATGGGCTCGCATGCAGGTCTGATGCATTGTCGAGGGCGAGGAGATATTCCTGCTGGGATGAAACCAGCTGGGGAGAATAGATGGCAAGCAATGCATCGCCCCTGTTGACCTGCTGGCCGGTCTTGCCGGCATAGACCTTGTCTACCCAGCCCGAATATTTGGGATGAAGCCTGACCAGCCTGTCCTCGTCGTAGGTGACGCGGCCCACAGTGCGAATATCCCGTGTCAGCGTTTCATGCCTCGCTTTTTCCGTACTGACCCCGATGTCCTGGACGACGGTCGGGTCGATCCTGACTTCTCCGGGTGACGCCTCTCCCTTGTTGCCATCTGCATAGACAGGAACGTAATCCATGCCCATGTTGTCCTTGGCAGGGACGGGAGAAGTGATTTCGGGATTCATCGGGCTGCGGTAATAGAGCGGCTTCCTTGCCATCGCAGCAGGCTGATTCACCTGTTTCGGTTTCATATGAGAAGCGAAATAGCCGATGCCTGCGCCAATTGCCAGGGCCAGAATTGCGATTGCGAGCTTATTCATGATTCAAGTCCTTTTTGACCGGCGCGCCGATTTCAGATTGCAGGATTGCCCATGCCTGCCAGCCCGAACTCAACGCCTTCCAGTATTCGTTTTCGTAGTTGTAGAGCGTTACCTGTGCCCGGACGAGATTCAGGAAGTCCGTCTTGTCCACCTGATAGGATGAAAGCATGGAAGCCACCGTCTGGCTTGCCTGGGGAATGATTCCGGACTTGTACAGGCTGGTTTTCTCCTGGCTTGCCTTCAGATTGGCAAGCGCCGAGTCGATCTCTTCGTCCACTTGCACCACGCCGTCCTGAAACGCAAATTTGGACTTCATCTCTTCAGCCTTGCGCTGATCGAGCGCACGGTCTTGCTTCGTATCCGTGAATATCGGCAGATTCATTGAAACCGTGAAACTGGCCAGGTCCGCTCTGGGGATCCCATTCGCGTTGAAACCCTGGCGTGACCCGTAAGCTGCGCCGATTTTGAAATCCGGATAGTAGTCTTTCTCCGCGAGCGCAACTTTTGCGCCCGCTGCCTTGATCGACGAGCGAAGAGATTCGAGCGCTGGATTGTTTTGCAGGGCAACTTTGTACAGAACCGCTTCCTCAGGCAGTGAAGGAAGCGATTCCTCCGCATGATCGGGCAATCTGATCGGCAAGGCGGAATTCCTTCCCAGCAATGCACCGAGTCTTGCGCTCTGGGATCGCCTGGAAGCTTCGAGGCTCAGTTCTATGTCGAGCAGCTTGGAAAGCTCGACCTGCGCAAGCAGCACATCCGACTGCATTCCCTGCCCGGTTTCATATTTCCTTTCCGCAACCTTGACGAATCCTCGAAAAAGGGTCTGGTTTTGCTTGACGATGCCGATTGCACGATCGAGATAGAAAAGATTCCACCAGGTCGAACGAACATTTCTGACGAGAACTTGCTGAGCTTTCGTGACATCGTAGCTTGCTGCCTTGGCCTCGAATCCCGCGGCTTCCTTGCGCAGCCCGAGTTTTCCGGGAAAAGGCAGGGTCAGACCTATCCCGACCTGCATCTGCGTCATGGCTTCCTGGGTCAATGAGAAGGTGTCCGTGGGGAGGCTCAATGCGCCGAATGACAATGTCGGATCGGGCAGCGTGCCCACCTGATCCGGCACCTGTGCCAGTGCTTTCGCTCTGGCATCAATCTCGGCAAGGCCGGGATTCCCCTGCAATGCGGCTGAAACCGCCTGATCCAGATCCAGTGTCGGCGATGCAAGGGCATTCAGCGGCAGAAGGCTCGCCAGGAAATATACCCAGGCTGTACTCTTTGAAATACGCAACATGATTCGATTCCCCGATATTGGCTCATGACGGTCGACAAGACCGTCCCAGAATTCGGAGCGGAATCGATAGGCGAACCGCTCCCTTTCAGAGCGCAGCTAGGGGGGGTGGCACAAGCGGGGGAGAGGCGATCGAACTGAAGGCGCTCAGATGGAAGGGCCGGGACGAGCCTGCGGGCAACGTGGGATGCGGTATGATGCCATTTGCAACCAGAAATCCGGTGGCGGCCAGATGGCAGAACCCGCAGAGTTTGCACGACATGCCCCCTGCATGATGCTGGGCTGATGCGATTTGCGCTTTGGCATGAATCGCATGCGCCTCGCAGGCGGACTGCATCGACACGGTGACGGCGAGTGCGTCACCGCTGAAGAGTGGCAACCATACAGCCAGAATGACGGCGATGAATTTCTTGAATCTCATGTCTGCCTGAATTTGCACATTTACCGCTTCATTATAGCCACAAAGCCGCATTCAGTATAAACCTTGCCTTGGTGGGTAGATCAAAAATTCTGGAGACATGCTCGTGGCGCTTGGGCCTGAACATCGAACGCAGCGACTAGAAAAAGGGGAACGCTTTGTTCCCCTTGATCCTTATTGCAAACCAGCTGTTCCTCAGCCGAAATTGCTGGAGACAAAATCCCAGTTGACCAGGCTGTTCAGGAAGGTTTCGACGAACTTGGGACGCAGATTGCGGTAGTCGATGTAGTAGGCGTGCTCCCACACGTCGACGCAGAGCAGAGGCTTGTCTGCGGTGGTCAGCGGGGTGCCGGCAGCGCCCATGTTGACGATGTCCACGGAGCCGTCTGCCTTCTTCACCAGCCATGTCCAGCCGGAACCGAAGTTGCCCACTGCGCTCGCCTGAAAGGTCTTCTTGAATTCGTCCAGGGAACCCCACTTGGCGTTGATGGCGTCGGCCAGGGCACCGGTCGGAGCGCCGCCGCCGTTCGGCTTCATGCAGTTCCAGAAGAAGGTGTGGTTGGAGACCTGGGCGGCATTGTTGTAGATGCCTCCTGCCGGAGCGGTCTTGACGATGTCTTCCAGCGACTTGCTCTCGAATTCGGTGCCCTTGATCAGGTTGTTCAGATTGGTCACGTAGGCCTGATGGTGCTTGGCGTAGTGATACTCGAACGTTTCCTTGGACATATGGGGGACCAGCGCGTCCATGGCATAGGGCAGCTGGGGCAGAACGTGTTCCATTTTTTCTCCTGAATTTTGTTTGGGTGCCCTTATTCTAGACAATGAAGACTTCATTGTCGATCAAATCGCTCTTCTATTTTGCGGCATCCAGAAAGCCGATTTCACCTGCTTCGCATGTCAGAAAAATCGCCCCATCCGGGTGCCAGTCGCCCGTCACCCATCGCTCCGCGCATCGAATTTCATGCCTGCCCGGCTTGTGGGTATGCCCGTGGATCATGCGCGAGCATCCGTATTCTTTCAAAAGCATTTCGGCCGCATCGCTGTCGACATCCATGATCTCGCCTTCCTTCTCGCGCTTCATTCTCTCGCTTTGCGCCCTAAGCCCGGAGATGATTTCCTTTCTTCTCGAAAGCGGCTGGGATAGGAATTCGGACTGCCAGGAAGGCTGCCTGACCATTTTCCTGAAGGACTGGTATTCGGTGTCTGCGATGCACAGCGCATCGCCATGGGTGAGTAGCGTTCTTTTCCCGCAGATCTCGACGACATGGGGATCCGGAATGAAAGTGGCGCCGGCCGCCTCGAAAAAGCGCTGCCCCATGAGAAAATCCCGGTTGCCGTGCATGATCGAAAGCGTGGTTCCGGATTCGGAGAGCCTTCTGAGCGCGGAAATCACTTGCTGGTTGAAGGGGTCGGAAAGATCGTCGTCCCCCGCCCATGCGTCGAAAAGATCGCCCAGGATGTAAAGCGAATGTGAATCTGATGCGCGCTTTTCGAGGAAATCGAAAAAAAGGGCTGAAATCCCCTCCTCGTCCCTGGAAAGATGGATGTCGGAGATGAAAAGCGCGCGGTCCACCCAGACTGTCAGCAGACTTCCGCTTTCGTGACGACGACGTCGTCGACGGGAACATCCCTGTGTCCGGCGCGGCTCGTCGTCTTGACCTTGCCGATCTGCGAGACGATTTCCGATCCTTCAGTCACTTTTCCGAAAACGCAATAGCCGTAGCCCTGCGGTGTCGCTGCCGTGTAATCGAGAAAATCGTTGTCGACGAGATTGATGAAAAACTGGCTAGTGGCCGAATGGGGGTCCGGCGTTCTCGCCATGGCGATGGTGAAGGCTTCGTTCTTCAGTCCATTGTCGGCTTCGTTCTTGATCGGTGCCAGCGTCTTCTTCTGATTCATCCCGGACTCGAATCCCCCACCCTGAATCATGAATCCGCCGATCACGCGGTGGAAAATCGTATTGTCGTAAAAGCCGCTCTCGACATAATCGACGAAATTCTTGCTGGAGATCGGCGCCTTTTCGAAATCGAGTTCGATGGAAATGACGCCCTGGTTGGTATGTAGTTTGATCATGGTTTTCCTTGCTTAGAAATCAGAGTCATGCTTTTGATGACGACAGCATCTTCAGGCACGTCGGTCAGGAACGAGCCGCCTGGACCAGTAGGAAGAGCTGCGATCTTGTTCACCACATCCATTCCCTTGAGCACCCTGCCGAACACGCAATAGCCGATCCGCTGGGGTGAAGGATCGACGTAATTCAGGCTCGTGTTGTCGTTCACGTTGATGAAAAATTGGGCCGTGGCCGAATCGGGATCCATGGTGCGCGCCATGGCGATGGTCCCTGGAATGTTGCGCAAGCCGTTGGCGGCTTCGTTGACGATGGGAGGATGGGTGGGTTTTTCCCTGAATCCGGTCGTATAGCCGCCGCCCTGGATCATGAACCCCTTGATCACGCGATGGAAAATGGTGCCGCTGTAGAAGCCTTCCTTCACGTATCTCAGGAAATTCGCCACCGTCTTGGGCGCCTTGTCGGGATACAACTCGATCAGAATGTTTCCCATGTTCGTCTGCATTTCGACTTCGGGATCAGCGGCCCTGGCGGAAAAGCTGAAACATACCAAAAGCAGAAGGAGAAATTTCATGTGTTTCATGCATTGCCCTCGTAGATGATTTTCCAGGTATCGCCTTCCTTGATCCAGTACTGGCGCTTTCTCATCTTGTTGTGGAAATTGTTGCTTGAATAGTCCTGATCGAAGCTTACCACGAAAAAGCCCGTCTTCCCCGGATAAAGGAAGGCACTGACGTTCGATATGCCGATTTTCACCCAGGATTTCGAAGCATTGACCTGGGACTTGTATTTCGCCCATTCGGAATAGTTCATGCCGCCCGAAAAAAACTGCTTCGAGTAGTGCGCAAGATAGGCCTGATTGTCCAGCGTTTCCCAATCGTGCCGCCAGCTGCCGAGCGCCTCGTCAACCGAATCGCGCATTGCCTCCTCGTTGTGCCTGTTTTCCCATTTGATGGAATCGGCGATGATCACAGGTGTGATGCCGACCTGCAGGTAGCTGCCGATCTCGTTGAGATCGTGGTTGGCGAGCACCACGCAACCGCTGCTCGCTTTCGGCACACGGCTGTAGGTGTCCGGAGGCGTGCCGTGAAGCCAGATGCCGTGTCCGCTCCTGCCTTCGTGCCTGTCCCATTCGTTCGGATAACTGATCGGAAAGGCGCCAGTGCCGTAAAAAGCGGGCAGTTTGCTGGCGGGCAGATGCTCTGTCACGGAATAGACGCCGATCGGCGTTTTCTTGTCGCCCTCGGATACTTTCTCGCCTGTTTTCTTTCCGCTCGTGATATAGAAATCAGCCACGTATTTCGGGGAACCATTGTCGTTCCTGTAAAGATAAAGCGCAGATTTTTCGAGATCGACCACGACTGCATATTTCTGCTCTGGACGCATTTCGACGATATAGCTCGGCACCGTATTGCTGCCCGGCCGGTCTTCCTGACGCTTCACGCGCGCAACCGCCTCTTCCCTGAGCCCCTGAATGCGCTCTTGAGGCGCGCCCGACACGTTTCCAAGGGTGCTGATCGGCCTGCTGTGCGCGAGCAGGATGTCGCCCCTGATGAGCTGCGCCAGCCTGAAATTCGGATTGCTCTTGAGCAGGCTGTCGATGCTCGACAATGCGGAATCCATCCTGCTGTGGCTGATGTCGACCAGACTTTGCATCAGCAGCGCGTCAGGAGATCCGGCCACGGCCGCATGCGCTGCCGAGAGCGTGAATGCGCCAAACAGGGCTTGAAAAAAGAGCTTCTTAATCAATGTCCAACTTTTTCAGTTTCGATCAGCCATTTGCCGCCAATCTTGGAAAGCGTCATGATCTTGACGGTCGTCTCCTTCATGGAAGAAGATTCGTACGACTGCTTGAACCGGATTGTCGCATGTTTTCTGCCCTTGAGGGAGATTTCAGGATCGGATATCTTCACCGATATGTGCTTGGGACGCTTCAGCCTCGCCTTGCGCAAGGCTTTCCAGTGCGCAAGGCTTCTGCCGTCCGAAGGCTTGAAATCGTCTGCGTAATGGGAAAGATAGGCGTTCACGTCCTGCCTGGACCATGCCCTGGCCCATGCGTTGATGCTTGAAACCACGGCCTTGGCTTCGTCCACGGATTCGTCAGGCTGCTGTTTGGGTCTGACGGCGGGTTTCGGCTCGGGCTTCTTCTCGGCCTTGGCGACAGGCTTCAGCTCAGGTTTCTTCTCGGGCTGAACGACCGTTTTCCCTTCCTGTCCGGCTGCCGCTTTCTGCGCGGGCTCCGCAACAGGAATTGTTTTTTCAGCCGCACTTCCGGTCCTGACCGTTTCAGTCAATTCGCCTGACGCAACGTGTGCCGGCGCGGCATACGCCGACTCCCGGGAATAAAGCGAATCGATCAGTGCCAGCCTCATCGCCGACTTGGCATTCGACTTGTCGAGCTGAAGCGCCTTGTCGTAGGCTTGGCTCGCGAGCTTGGCATAAATGTCTCCAAGGTTCTCGTGCGCCGTGGCATAGCTTGGATGGGTCTGGATCGCCGCCTCGAGTTCGTCCTTGGCCTTTTCGTAATTTCCCTGGGCAGCGTAAATCACGGCGAGATTGTTGTAGGGTTCGGGCAACCTGGGATAGTCCACCGTGAGACCGTGAAACACCTTGATTGCATCCTCAGGCTTGTTTTGTTCGGTAAGAATCAGTCCTTTCAGAAAGCGCCCACGCGCATCCTTCGGGTGGTTCGCAAGCCAGGCATTGACCTCCTTCAGGGCTGCGGGGTATTGTCCTTTCTTGAACAGCTTGCCGGCATCCTGGAGCGCATCGGCAAAAGCTGCATGACTGGGGGCCGCAAGGCACAAAAACATGGAAACTCCTGCCAGCAGGACGCGGGATGACCTCTTCATTGTGATATACTTTGCCGAGTTGAAGTGTTCAGGATTTTATAACAAAACACGGCAATTCTACCAAAACTGAGCCACGCATCATGACTTTTCCCCTGAAATCCAGATTCGCCCCCAGCCCGACCGGACTCATTCACTTCGGCAACGTACGCACCGCCCTCTTCAATGCGCTGCTCGCGAAGAAGCGAGACGGCATATTTTTGCTCCGCATCGAAGACACCGATGCAGCGAGAAGCCGCGAGGAATACATCACCGCCCTGCAGGAAGACCTTGAATGGCTCGAGCTTGGATGGCAGGAAGGTGAAAGCGCAGGGGGCACCTTCGGCCCCTACAGGCAGTCCGAACGCGACCCCGTCTACGAAAAGCATCTGGATATGCTTGAAGAAGCAGGCAGGGTCTATCCCTGCTTCTGCACCGCGCTCGAACTCGAGGTATCCAGAAAGACTCAGGCCGCATCAGGCAAGCCGCCTCGATACAGCGGAAAATGCGCCCATCTCAAGCCCGACGAGATCGAATCGAAGAAGCAGGAAGGGCTGCCTTATACGCTGCGCTTTCGCATGCCCAAACGCGAATCCATCGTTTTCGATGATCTCGTCAGGGGAAATCAGCATTTCCCCTCCGACGAAATAGGAGACTTCATCGTCAGACGCTCGGACGGCACGTTCGCCTTCTTCTACGTGAATGCGCTTGACGATGCCCTGATGCAGGTCACGCATGTATTGCGCGGTGAAGACCATCTGACCAACACGCCGCGCCAGATTGCGATCCTCAACGCCTTGTCCCTGCCCATCCCGCAATACGGCCACATTTCGCTCATCGTCGACGGAAGCGGCGCCCCGCTTTCCAAGCGGAGCGGCAGCCTTTCCGTGCAGGAACTCAGGGAAATGGGCTACTTCCCCATCGCGGTCAACAACTATCTCGCAAGACTCGGGCACAATTATCAGAGCAACGACCTGATGGATCTGCAGGAGCTCGCAATAAACTTTTCGTTCGAGAATCTTGGGAAAGCCCCTGCCCGGTACGACAGGACCCAGCTCGACCACTGGCAATCCCAGGCTCTGCAAAAAACGGATTCCGTTGCGCTCGCCGCATGGCTCAAGGCAGCCGTCTCCAAATGGGTGCCCGATCCGGATCTCGAGCGCTTCTCGGACGCGGTCAGGGACAATATTCTCTTCCCGCACGATGGAGAACTCTGGGCTGAAGCGATCTATTCCGATTCGCTCCCGATGTCGGATGATGCGCTCGAAGTGATCGAGGAAACCCCCTCGAACTTCTTCAGGGAAGCTGCGGACAGCCTGACGGCGGAGCTCGATTTCAAGGCGTTCACGCAAAGCGTGAAGGAAAAAACGGGCGCTCAGGGAAAGAAGCTTTTCCTGCCGCTCAGAGCCGCGCTCACCGGCCAGACCCACGGCCCCGAGATGCCACGGGTGCTGCCGCTCATCGGATTCGATCGGGCGAGACACAGGCTGATGCAGCACGTCTTGAGCGAAGACATATGCTGAAGATCTACAACACGCTCGCCCGCGAAAAGCAGGATTTCGTCCCCATCGAGCCGAACAATGCCGGGATCTACGTCTGCGGCATGACGGTCTACGACTATTGCCATCTGGGACATGCGAGAGTGATGGTGGTCTTCGACATGGTGACGAAATGGCTGAGAGCATCGGGATATGACGTGAATTACGTCAGGAACGTCACCGACATCGACGACAAGATCATCAGGCGGGCGATCGAGAACAAAGAATCGATTTCGGATCTCACCTCCCGCTTCATCGTGGCGATGCACGAGGATGCGCAAAGGCTAGGGGTTGCCGCGCCCGATCACGAGCCGAGAGCAACCCAGTACGTTCCCCGGATGATATCCATGATAAAAAAGCTGGTCGAAAAAGGCCTTGCCTATGCGCCGGGAAACGGAGACGTCTATTATTCGGTGCACGACTTCGCAGGCTACGGCAAGCTTTCGGGCAAGTCGCTCGATGATCTGAGGGCGGGCGAACGCGTCGAAGTCGACCCTTACAAGCGCGATCCGCTCGACTTCGTGCTCTGGAAAGGCGCAAAGGAAGGCGAGCCTTCCTGGGATTCGCCCTGGGGCCCGGGGCGTCCGGGCTGGCACATCGAATGCTCGGCGATGAGCGAAGAGCTTCTCGGTGAGCATTTCGACATCCACGGCGGCGGCCAGGACCTCCAGTTTCCGCACCACGAGAACGAAATCGCACAGTCGGAAGGGGCGCACGACCATCCCTTCGTCAATTACTGGATGCACAACGGCTTCGTCAGGGTGGACGACGAGAAGATGTCGAAATCCCTGGGCAACTTCTTCACAGTGCGCGAAGTGCTCGAGAAGTTCGACGCCGAAGTGATCCGCTTCTTCATCCTGAGAGCGCATTACAGGAGC
>JAJZPK010000038.1 GCA_021811205.1 Pseudomonadota bacterium | reverse complement strand
GCACGGGCAGGCGAGCACGGCAAGGGATTCGCGGTGGTCGCGGCCGAAGTGAGGAAGCTCGCCGAGCGCAGCCAGGTCGCGGCCCAGGAGATCGGCGAAGTGGCCAAGGGAAGCGTGGGACTTGCCGAAAAGGCAGGGAAGCTCCTCGACGAGATCGTGCCTGCGATCACCCGAACCTCGGATCTGGTTCAGGAAATCAATGCCGCTTCCCAGGAGCAGAGCTCGGGAGTGGGGCAGATCAACAATGCGATGAACCAGCTGAATCAGGTCACCCAGCAGAACGCATCGAGTTCCGAGGAGCTCGCTGCGACTGCGGAGGAAATGAGCAGTCAGGCAGAGCAGCTCCAGCATCTTGTCGGGTTCTTCAAGACCGGCGAAGATGCGCCGGTTCGTGCCGCTCCGCCCAAGATCAAGGCTGTACCGAAAGTTACCCATGTCGCTCCGCTCGCAGCGCCTGCCGAAGCCAGCTTCGTCGCATTCTGAGGAGGCCGTCATGGGGGCACTAGTCAAGAAGCAGGAATACGGCATGGATGCCGGTCAGGATTCGGGTCTGGAGCAGTACCTGACCTTCATGCTGGGGGGGGAAATTTTCGCCATCGGGATACTGGCCATCAAGGAGATCATCGAATACGGCCAGCTGACTGAAGTGCCGCGTATGCCCGCCTCGATCAGGGGGGTCATCAACCTGAGAGGTTCGGTTGTGCCGGTAATCGACATGGGCGCGAGGTTCGGCAAGCAGCCTACCCAAGTCGGGCGGCGAACCTGCATCATCATCATCGAGGTAAGAAACGAAACGGAAGGCGATGATGCAACCCAGGTTGTCGGGGTGATGGTGGACGCAGTGAACGAGGTGCTCGACATCCCTTCATCGGAAATCGAGCCTGCGCCGAATTTCGGCGCGAAGATCAGAGCCGATTTCATCAAGGGGATGGGCAAGGTCGAAGGGAAATTCGTGATCATCCTGAATGCGGACAGGGTGCTATCCGTCGACGAGATGGCCGAGCTCGCTTCCGCAACAGTCTAAAAAAGGGGAATTTCAAATGGAAAAGAAGATTCTGGCCGCAATGCTGCTGGCAATGACGTATCAGACTGTAATGGCCGAAGACGAAATAGAGGGGGAGCCGCCTATCCCTGAGGTCCATGCGTTCAGCATGAACCTGGGTCTTGTGTCGCAGTATGTATATCGCGGGATTGCGCAGACGAACGGGAATCCTGCGGTGCAGGGCGGTCTTGATTATGTGTACAAGGGGCATGCTTATGTGGGGACATGGCTGTCGAACACGAGCTATTACAGCGACCTGATGACGGGAGCGAGTTCGAGCCTTGAGATCGACGGTTATGCGGGCTACAAGGGAAGAATCGGAGACGGCTGGAAGTACGACGTGGGTTTGCTGCATTACGATTTCCCCGGGACTTATCCTGCAACCTCGCTCAGCAATGCGGGTCTGGTCAATCCGAATTCTAACGAGGTTTACGGTTCCTTGGGATACAGGAGTTTGTGGGTAAAGTATTCGAGATCGACGGGGACGCTGTTCGGGATACCCGGTTCGTCCGGGACGTATTATCTGGAAGCGAACGACGACATACCGCTGTGGAGAAGCGGGTTGACGCTGTCCCTTCATGCCGGGCGACAGTCATTCAGCGGGGTTGCACCGGATGGGACATCGAACGGCAGGTTTTCATACACGGACTACCGCATCGGGATCAGCCGCGACATTCACAAGTACATTTTGTCGCTGGCCGCGACGACGACGAACGCAGGGCCTGCTTATCTGAACCTGTACGGCAAGAATGTGGGATCGGGGCATGTCGTCGCCTCCGTGTACAGGGAGTTTTAAAGTAATGCGGATCAACATGCCAGTTACCGGGGTGGAACGCCATCTCGGCGAAGGAGAATACATCGTTTCGAAAACGAACCTGAAAGGGCAAATCGTTTACATCAACCGCCCCTTCATGGAAATCAGCGGTTTCACGGAAGAAGAGCTTCTTGGGGCTCCCCACAACATCGTCAGGCATCCCGACATGCCGCAGGAAGCATTCGAGGATTTGTGGCGAACCCTGAAATCAGGAAAACCCTGGCGGGGCATGGTCAAGAACCGCTGCAAGAATGGAGACTTCTACTGGGTCGATGCGAATACCAACCCGATATGGGAAGGCGGGAAGATCGTTGGCTACATGTCCCTTCGCAAGAAGGCCGGGCGCAAGGAAGTCGCGGAGGCCGAGGAAATCTACCGCAAATTCAGGGAGGGCTCGGTGAAGCATTTGGCGATCATTGAAGGCAAGGTCGTCAGGCGAGGCATTTTCGGCAAGATCATGAGGGCGATGAAACCGAGCATCAGAAAGAATCTGATCATCGCCTGCGCAATTTCTGCGATCACGCTTCCCTTATCCTCTTTTGAATTGTTCAGAGGAAACAAGATTCTGTCAGTTTTTCTCGCTTCCTTTGGGTTTGGCGCATTGGTCTGGATTTTTCTGGTCGTCGAGAAGAAGCTGCTTAGGAATCTCGAACATGCCGTCCGGTCGTGCCAGACCATCGCATCCGGGGATCTGCGAGTCGAGAAACAGGCTGAAGATGCAGGAGAGGTCGGACACCTCATCCAGGCGATCGGCACGATGTCGTCCAACGTGGAGAGCATCGTCAAGGATATTCAGCATGTTGCGTATTCCGTGAAGGAATCGTCAAGCAACGTCGCTGCAACGGCCAATACGCTTTCCAGCGCTTCCTCTCAGCAGGCGGCATCCGTCGAACAGACCTCCGCTTCCATCGAGCAGATGACGGCGTCCATCAGCCAGAACACCGAAAATGCCAAGGTCACCGACGGCATGGCCTCGACCGCCGCAAAACAGGCGACAGAAGGCGGGGAGTCGGTGAAGGATACGGTCGAGGCGATGAAACGAATTGCGGACAAGATCGGCATCATCGACGACATTGCCTACCAGACGAATCTGCTGGCACTGAATGCGGCGATCGAGGCTGCACGGGCAGGCGAGCACGGCAAGGGATTCGCGGTGGTCGCGGCCGAAGTGAGGAAGCTCGCCGAGCGCAGCCAGGTGGCCGCCCAGGAGATCGGCGAAGTGGCGAAGGGAAGCGTTGGACTTGCCGAAAAGGCAGGGAAGCTCCTCGACGAGATCGTGCCTGCGATCACCAGGACCTCGGATCTGGTTCAGGAGATCAATGCAGCTTCCCAGGAGCAGAGTTCCGGGGTCGGGCAGATCAACAATGCGATGAACCAGCTGAATCAGGTCACCCAACTGAATGCAGCCAGCTCCGAAACGCTGGTCAGAACAGCTGACGAAATGAGCAGCCAATCCGAAATCTTGCAGCGCATGATGTCCTTTTTCAAGGCAGCCTAACAGGAGAATACCCGAATGGATTCAACCGTAATCAAGGAAGACGAATTCAGGAAATTCCAGAAGCTGATCTACGACATTGCCGGCATCAACATGACCGAAGCGAAGAAGCCGCTCGTTGCAGGCAGGCTGGCGAAAAGGGTCAAGCACTATGCCATGAAAAGCTATGCCGACTATTTCGCTCTTCTGTCGAGCGGAAGCGAGGAACTGCGTATTGCCGTCGATCTGCTGACCACGAACGAAACCTATTTCTTCAGGGAGCCCAAGCATTTCGACCTTCTCCGTGAAAAGATACTTCCTGCGCTCAAGGGAAACAGGACGGTGAGGATCTGGAGCGGAGCCTCTTCGAGCGGGGAAGAACCGTACAGCATCGCCATGACGCTGGACGACTGTCTCGGAGATCAGCCGTGGGAACTCGTCGCCTCGGACATCAGCACCAGGGTGCTTGAAAAGGCGAAGACGGGGCACTACGCGATGAACAGGATCGAAAACATGCCGAAGTCCTACCTCACGAAATATTGCCTGAAAGGGGTCGGCGAGCAGAACGGCACTTTCCTGATCAACTCGAAACTCAGGAGCAGGGTCGATTTCAGGTACGTCAACCTCAACGAGGCGCTTCCGAAATTCGAGCCTTTCGACGTGATCTTCCTGCGCAATGTATTGATCTATTTCGATGTCGAAACGAAAAAGAAAGTCGTGAAGAACATGATGCCGCTCCTGAAACCGGGGGGATATTTCTTCGTCAGCCATTCGGAGAGCCTGAATGGCATCGTTGAAGGGCTTCAGGTCGTCACCCCTTCGGTGTACAGAAAACCCTGATGAAAAAGCCTGCGCATGTCATCGAGATATTTCTCCAGCCGGGAGATTTCTATTTCGGGGACCGCAATACGCGCATCAGGACGCTGCTCGGATCATGCGTTGCAATCACCATGTGGCATCCTGTCCTTCTGATAGGCGGCATGTGCCACTACATGCTGCCCACGAGAGGAAAACCGGCAATGGAACTCGATGGTCGCTACGCCGATGAGGCAATCAGGCTGTTTCACCTGGAAATCGGCAAGGCAGGGACGAAGCCTGAAGACTACCAGGTCAAGCTGTTCGGCGGCGGGAGCATGTTCGGCCTTCAGAAGGGAGACTGCAAGGACATTCCCTGCCGGAACGTCAAGGCGGCAAGGCTGCTGCTTGCCGAATACGGGCATGCAATTTCTGCAGAGCATGTCGGCATGCACGGGCACCGCAATGTCATATTCGACATTTGGAGCGGCAAGGTGTGGATGCGGCATGTGAATTCCATTACGGATGAAAGAAGATGAACAAGATCAAGACAATGATTGTCGACGATTCCGCCGTGGTGAGGCAGGTCATGGCCGAAATCCTTGGTTCATCCCCGGAGATCGAAGTGATCGGAGCGGCAGCGGATCCGATATTCGCCATGGAAAAGATGAAGAAGGAGTGGCCGGATGTCATCGTGCTCGACGTCGAGATGCCGAGAATGGACGGCATCACCTTTCTGAAGAAAATCATGGCGGAAAAGCCTACGCCTGTCGTGATTTGTTCGACATTGACGGAAAAGGGGGCCGAGACGACTATGCAGGCGCTCGCGGCCGGTGCCGTCGGGGTCGCAGAAAAACCCAAAATCGGGCTGAAGCAGCGTCTGCATGATTCATCCGAAGACCTCATCCACATGGTGAAAGCCGCATCCCGTGCCAACGTCCGGAAGCTTTATGCGCCTGCTGCGCCGCCGCCCAAGCTTTCCGCGGATGCCATCCTTCCCCAATCGGTTCAAGCCATGGCGAGAACGACCGATTTGGTCGTGGCGATCGGCACGTCGACAGGCGGGACGCAAGCGCTTGAAGTGGTTCTCGCATCTCTTCCCAGGGTCTGCCCTGGCATCGTCGTGGTTCAGCACATGCCCGAGAAATTCACGGAAGCCTTCGCCAGACGGCTGAACAGCGTATGCCGGATCGAAGTGAAGGAAGCTCAATCGGGGGACAGGGTCATTCCAGGCAGGGCGCTGATTGCGCCCGGAGGGCGCCATATGCTCCTGAAGCGCAGCGGCGCACAATACCATGTCGATGTCGTGGATGGACCTCCGGTAAGCCGCCATCGCCCTTCCGTCGACGTGCTTTTCCGCTCTGTCGCTCAGTGCGCGGGAAAGAATGCGCTCGGCATCATCATGACAGGCATGGGCGACGATGGAGCGCACGGGCTGCTCGAAATGCGTCAGGCAGGCGCATCGACGATCGGCCAGGACGAGGCGAGTTGCGTCGTTTTCGGAATGCCGAAGGAGGCGGGCAAGCGCGGCGCCGTCCAAAAATTAACTTCCCTTTCTTCGATAGCGGGGGAAATCATGAAATTCGGGGGGGTGAAATGATCAAATCCTTGAGCGTGCTGATCGTTGACGATTGCGAAGATGATGCGGTTCTGCTTTCCGAAGCCTTGAAGGAGGGGGGGCTCCCGGTCACCGGCCATTGCGTCGAGAGTCCCATGCAGCTCCAGGAAGCCGTTTCCAGCAGGAATTGGGACATCATTCTGTGCGACAACAACATGCCCGAATTCGATGCATTGAGCGCATTCGAGATTGTCTACCGGCATATTCCGGATACCCCATTCATCGTTGTCTCCGGAGACATGAGCGAAGAGGATGCGTCGAAACTGATGAAGCTAGGCGCCTCCGATTTCATTTCCAAACACAATCTGAGCAGGCTGGTTCCTGCAGTCGAAAGGGAGCTCAACCGCTCCTTTTTTCGCGGTATGGGCAAGGGAAACTGGGTGGCTGACAGGCGACGCATGTTGATCGATCTGAGCGACAAGCTTCGATCGAAAGCGGCTGTCGAATTCATCCTCGTCGAATTGTGCCGCTACAACGATCTTGTCAGGCACACCGACGAAGCCCTGCTTTCCGCTTTTTCCGAAAGGCTTGCGAGATTTTCAGGGGATGGAAAAGTGTGGCGCTACAGGGAGGATGTTTTCGCTCTCGCCATCCCTGCAGGACTGCACGACTCGAAAGTCCTGATGAAAGAAATCATAGAGTCTTTCAGGGTACCGCTTGTCGTCGGAAAGGAGGAGTGGTTCATCAATTGCAGAACCGGTGCCAGTATTTCTGCGGGGCACGATATCGAAGCGCTTCTCCAGCAGGCCGAAGTTGCGCTCCACTGCGCAAGAGAGACGACAAATGGCATCTGTTGCTATCGTCCGGGAATGGACAGGCGCGCAAAAGACAGGCTTGAAATCGAGAGGGCGCTTTTCCATGCTGCCCTCAACGAAGAATTCGAACTCGCCTATCAGCCGCAATTCGATCTGGTTTCGAGGAAAATCGTCGGGGCCGAAGCGCTGCTCCGCTGGCAATGGAAGGACAAACGGGTCTCCCCTGCCGAATTCATACCGGTTCTCGAGGAAACCGGGCTCATCCATCAGGTGGGGGAATGGGCGCTCAGACGGGCATGTGAAGTGAACAGAGACATGCAGCGGCAGGGACTACCCTGCATCAGGATGGCCGTCAATCTTTCGGCCATTCAATTCAGGCAATCCGGCCTGTCTGAAAGGGTGGCGCGCATTCTCGAAGAAACAGGACTCGATGCGTGTTATCTTGCGCTCGAAATTACCGAAAACATTGCCATGCACAACGGCCCCGAGATTGTTTCGACGCTCAACGAGCTGAAACAGCTCGGCATCGAGCTTGCGCTGGACGATTTCGGAACAGGCTATTCGTCGCTTTCCTATCTCAAGCATTTTCCAGTCGGCAAGTTGAAAATTGATCAGTCTTTCGTCAGCGACATCATGTCAGGCAAAAACAACGAAGCCATCGTCAGGGCGATCGTCGCGATAGCGGAAAGCTTCGGGTTCGGGGTCATTGCAGAAGGCGTGGAAAAGGAAGAGCAGGCCGAGCTTCTGAAGGCATGCGGCTGCAAGGAAGTCCAGGGCTATCATTTCTGCAGGCCCGTGTCCGAAGAAGACCTGAAAAAGCTTCTTGCCAATTAGCATGTCCCCCATATCCATTATTTTGAAATGGATATCTTGATTTGGTCCAAATGATTCTTCAGAATATGAACATAAGCTTAATATCCTAATAACATTACGAGCGTAAATTGATCAATACGGATCAATTTGCATGCTCTTGCGTAAAAAGGGGGCAAAATGAAAAAAAATCTTCCCGTCACGCAGCGCGAAATCGACTATTCAGAGTCCGAGGTCTTCATTACCAAGACGGACGTCAAGGGGATAGTCACTTACGCGAACGATTCATTTGTCCACATAAGCGGTTTTTCGCGCGAGGAGCTTGTAGGAAAGAACCACAATGTCGTGCGTCATCCCGACATGCCGCCATGGGCCTTCGAGGACCTGTGGGAAACGGTCAAGAGCGGCCATCCCTGGCGCGGGCTCGTCAAGAACAGGGCCAAGAACGGGGATCATTACTGGGTCAGGGCGACCGTTTCCCCGATCATGGAAGGCAGCAGAATCATCGGCTACCTGAGCCTCAGGAAGAAGCCTTCCAGAGAAGAAATCGCGCAAGCCGAAGCCCTTTATCGTTCCGAAACCCCTCCTTCCACAAGATCGTCCTTTCACAAATTCAAGAACCTTTCCCTCCAGACGAAGATACAGCTTCTCATCCAGCCCATCCTGCTTGTCCTTCTCGGCATCGCGACAGTCTTCATCTATCAGGAGATCAAGGTGACCATGATGGAGTCGGCAAAAAATCGTGCGGAATCGGCAGCCATGCAAGTCATCGACAGCGCGAACATGCTGATGGTCACGGGGGCGATTTCCAATCCGGATGACAGGAAACTGCTGATCGAGAAAATCATAGACGGTCAGAAGCTGAAAGGCCTGAGGCTGCAGAGGACGGATGCTGTCGCGAAGCAGTTCGGCCCGGGATTGCCCGAGGAGCGGATCGATGATCCGGTCGTCAAGGCAACGATAGCGGCATCGGAGAAAGCGGGCAGGTCGATTCCCTATTTCGATCTGGAAAAAAGGAACGGGATTCCCGTGTTCAGGGTGATCACCCCCTATCTTCAATCGAAGAATTTCCATGGAACGGATTGCCAGACCTGTCATCAGGTCGAGGTGGGGAAAGTGAACGGCGCATCCGACATCGAGATCGACATGAGCCACGATTTTTCGAAGCTGAATCGGTTCATGATCGGATTGATCATCGGTCAGCTTCTGCTCCAGGTTCTGCTCTTTTTCTTCATCGGCTTCATCGTCAGAAAATTCATAGGCAAGCCCGTCGAGGAGATCAAGACCCACCTCAACGATCTCGTCAACGGCAACATGACGGGCATGACGGACATCTCGGGACGTGATGAAATGGGGGAGATTCTCTGTTCGGTGCAGTCGACGAAGGTGCTGCTCGGCGCAATCATCGACCAGATCGGCTCGGTGTCCAGCCGGATCGACGACGGTTCTGGCCACCTCAAGCATGCCATGGCGGATGTGACGAGAAGCTCCCAGGCGCAATCCGAGGCGGCAAGCAATATGGCGTCCGCAGTCGAGGAGATGACGGTTAGCATCGACCAGGTATCAGAAAACGCGTCCGAAGTCAGACGAGTCTCCGAGAATTCGAAAGCCAAGGCGGACGACGGGGGTAGAATCGTCAGGCAGGTCGTCGAGGATATGGGAAGAATCAATACTGCAGTCGAAAATGCAGCGGAGACGATCAAGAAGCTTGACAGGAAATCGAGCGAAATCCAGGACGTGGCCGTGTCGATCAGGGAAATAGCTGACCAGACCAACCTGCTCGCGTTGAACGCCGCGATCGAGGCGGCAAGGGCCGGGGAAGCGGGGAGGGGATTCGCGGTCGTCGCCGACGAAGTCAGGAAACTCGCGGAGCGGACAGGTACGGCCACCCAGGAAATCACAGCCACGATCGATGAAATCAGGAGTGAGACGCTGGTGGCTGTTTCTGAAATGTCTGCGACCGTCGAAGTGGTGAAGACAGGGATGGCGTTAACCGAAAAGGCGGGTTCATCGATCGTCGAGATCGACGACGGGGCGAATCAGGTTCTTTCCGGGGTCGAAGACATTTCGACTTCGATCCAGGAGCAGAGCCAGGCAAGCCGTGAGATCGCAGTCAATGTCGAGAAGGTCGCCCAGATGTCCGAGCAGAACAGCGAAGCGGTCGTCGAGGTCTCGAAGGCAGTTGAATCATTGGAGGCACTCTCCGGCGAACTCAGCCAGTCCGTTGGAAGCTTCAGGATCTGATCACTGGTCCGGCAACTGATGCCGCTCCCGTCAATGCCGTGTTAGGATTGGGAATTAGGAGCGAGCATGAGCGATTTGGAAGAAATCACGTTGGAGTTGCTGAAATTTCGCGACGAGCGCGACTGGGATCAGTTCCATACGCCGAAGGACCTCGCGCTTGCCGTGAGCGTCGAGGCTGCAGAGCTGCTCGAACTTTATCTCTGGAAGGAAAATGCCGATCCGGAGAAAGTGAAGGAGGAAATCGCCGACGTCATCGTGTTTTCGCTTCTTCTTGCCGAGAAATACGGCTTCGACGTCAAGGAAATCGTGATGGAAAAGATGGAAAAGAACAGGAAGAAATATCCTGTCGAGAAGGCGAAGGGCTCTGCAAAAAAATACACGGAATACGAATGAGCGAAGTCGTCAGCGTCGCGCACGCCATCCAGCAGGCAGTAGCCCCTGTCTTCCTCCTGACCGGGGTGGGCGCCTTCTTGAGCGTGCTCTCGAGCCGACTCGGGCGCGTGATAGACAGGTTCAGGGCCATCGAGAATGACGCGGAAAAGCATGGCGAAGAGATGGCAATCCTGCTGAGACGATCCCGCTGGATACACTGGGCGATCAGCCTCTGCACGGTCTGCGCGGTTCTCGTTTGCATCGTGATCGCAGCGCTTTTCATCGGATCGGAACTGGGCAAGGATCCATCAGGCACCATCGCACTGTTCTTCATTGCGGCCATGTTCGCACTCACGGCCGGGCTCATCTGCTTCCTGCGAGAGATCGCGCTGGCGACGGGCATCATCAGGTTGCGCTGATGGAAGAGGAGTTTTTCATGAGGCCCATCATCTGGTCCTCTCCATGGATGGAAAAGGCTCTGGATCTTCGCCGAGAAGTGTTCGTCGTCGAGCAGAACGTTCCCGAGGCACTCGAAATCGACGAACACGACAGGGCAGCATTCCACCTTCTCATGCTGAAAGGCGATGAAGCCGTCGCAACATTGCGGCTTGTACCCCATGGGGAATCGATCAAGATAGGTCGGGTCGCGGTGAAGCGCGAATGCCGCAACAAGGGTCTTGGGACGAGGCTGATGAAAATGGCGATCGAGCATGCGGCAAGAGGCGAATTCGAGGATGCGATACTGGATGCGCAGCTCGACTCGATGCCGTTCTACGAAAAGCTCGGTTTCGTTGCGGAAGGCGGAATCTTCATGGATGCGGGCATTCCCCACAAACGCATGCGCCTGAAACTCTGATTTCTCAGCCTATCAGTCGTCGTCGCCCCAGCGCCTCATGGGCGCATAATAGACGACTGGAGGCTGCGAGTAGACGACTGGAGGCTGCGAGTAATAGACCTGGGGGGGAGGCGCATACCTGGGGGCGGCGTAATAGGGCTGGGAATAGGACTGTGCCTGGCCCGCGTTGAAACCGAGCACGGCGCCCAGGGCGGAAGCTGCAATCCTGCCGTTGCCTTGACCGACCTGGGAACCCAGAAGGCCGCCTGCTATCGCGCCCAGCACCCCGCCTCCGGTGATGTCTGCATGGGCGGGTATCGAGACGAGAGATGCGGCAAGAGAAACTGCAATCAGTCCTGTTTTCATTTTCTTCCCCTTTATTGACCTGACACGCTTTCGATTCCCATTTTAGGTCTATGTTCCTGAATTCAGGGTAACATAGTGTTAAAATTTGTAACATGGAAGACATCGAGAAGCTCGTCAATACCGTCATGCCTTACGGCAAATACAAGGGAAGGAAGATTGCCGACCTTCCCGGAAACTATCTCAACTGGTTTGCAAGAAAAGGCTTCCCGGAAGGCGAGATCGGGCGGCTACTCTCCCTCATGCAGGAGATCGACCACAACGGTCTGAAACACCTGCTCGACCCGTTGCGCTAAAGGCGTGTTCTCCGCTCCCTTCTTTCCTCATTCTTCACAAGATGGGAGAGTTCGGAAAGCTCTTCCGAAATCAGCTCCAGAAGATCGTCGAGCGCCAGGATGCCGATCAGCTGTCCTTCCTGGCCGACGACGGGAAGCCGCCTTACGCCCTGGTCTCTCATGTACTGGATTGTTTCGAAAATGCCTTTTTCCTCGCCTACCATGGCAAGTTCTGCAGACATGATCTCGCCGAGCGCGATCGAGTCGGGATCGATTCCTGCAGCCATCACTTCGACGACGAGGTCCCTGTCCGTGACGAGTCCTACGGGCTTTTTCAAACCGTCCGCGTGCTCCACGATCACGACGTCGCCGACATGATGCTGTCTCATGAGTTGTGCTGCTTCCAGCACGCTGTCCAACGGGGAAGCAACGACGACTTCTCTTGTGCACAATTCTCCGACGGGCATGTATCCTCCTTGATTTCCTATACCTGATTTCTGTTTAGATGAAGAGAATGGAAAGTCAATGAACTTTGTCTCCTTGGCCGGGATCGAAGTGAGAAAAGGAGGCATGAATGAAGAAAATCGCTTTATTGCTGCTCGCCTTGCTGGCGATTGGTTCTGCACATGCGGAAAGATGGCATGGAGGCAGGCGTGGAGGCGGATGGCATGGATATGGCGGCGGATGGCGGGGAGGGTGGCGCGGTGATGGATGGCGCGGTGATGGATGGCGCGGTGATGGATGGCGGTGGGGCGGATGGGACGACGATCCGTTCTGGTTCGGCGCAGGGCTGTTCGGCGGGATGATGCTCTCGCAGCCTGCCTACTACTACGCCCCACCGCCGGTCTATGTTTCGCCCCCCCCGGTTTATGTTTCTCCGCCTGCCGTCTATGCAGCGCCGCCCGTCGTCGCCCAGCCCCGGGTGATCTATTCCACGCCCGGGACGATCACCTATGGGCCGGCCACCTATTACAATGGATACGGACCGAACACTGACAGATGACCGATGGAAATACGAATCATCGATACGCTGGCCGGCATTTCGCCGCAGGAATGGGATAGGCTTGCCGGCAGCCTTCCCCATCTCTCCCATGCCTTCATTTCCGCCTTGCACGACTCGAAATGCGTCTCGGAAAAAAACGGATGGGTGCCGCTTTTTCCGACGATATGGCGCGAAAACAGGCTTGATGCGGTGATGATCCTGTATCTCAAGACGCATTCGTGGGGGGAATATGTTTTCGACTGGTCATGGGCGGAAGCCTACAGGCGACACGGTATTTCCTATTATCCCAAACTCGTCTCCTGCATTCCCTTTACCCCGGTCACGAGTCCCAGGCTGCTCGCCGAAAATCGCGATGACAGGACGACGCTGCTGGACGCGGCGATGGGACTCGCGTCGAGAACGAATTCATCCGGTCTTCACGTACTTTTTCCGCAGGCATCCGAAATGCCCGAATTGGCGGACGCCGGCATGATGGAAAGAACCGGTATGCAGTTCCATTGGCGCAACGAGGGATACGCAGATTTCGATGAATTCCTCTCCCGGCTCGGGCGGGAAAAAAGGAAGAAGATCAGGCAGGAGAGGAAGAAGCTGGAAAAGATGAGCTTCGAAAGAAAGCATGCACGTGATCTTTCCGAGAAAGAGTGGGCCTTCTTCCATTCCTGCTACGAAAGAACCTATCACGAGCACGGATCTTCCCCCTATCTCAACCTCGATTTTTTTCTCAGAATAGGCAATTCGATGCCGGACAACCTGCTCATGGTGATCGCGAAAAGAGAGGGAAAGCCGATCGCGTGTTCCCTCAACATCGTCGACCAAAAAAATCTTTACGGCAGATATTGGGGCGCGATCGAGGCTCACGATGGCCTGCATTTCGAGACATGCTATTACCAGGGAATCGAATACTGCATAGAAAACAAGATCGATGTTTTCGAGGGCGGAGCGCAAGGCTTGCACAAGATCTCCAGGGGATTCATGCCGGTCAGGACACGCTCCTCCCACATGCTCTTCCATGAGGGATTCTCGACTGCCGTGGCGCAATTTCTGGATGCAGAAAGAGGCGGGATGGAAGAGATGATGAATGAAATCCGCGGTCCTTTCAAACGGGATTGATCGCGAGCCTGCCTGGGCATCGGTTCTGCATGTTTATGCGCAATGACGCTATCCATGGAACAGTTCTAAAATCCTGCCAGAACTGATAGTTACCCAATTTTACGATATGGAACTAATATTGATGAGATAGTGCTAATAATAAGAATAGGGGAGTGCATGTGTATGGAGCAAAGGAAGGTATCGCTCGGCTTCACGAACGAGCCTGTTTCTGAAGGGTTGCATATCTGCCACCTTTACAGCGACGAGGTGGAGCGGAACAGGGTGATGACCAAATTCATCGGAAGCGGGCTCGAGTCCGGGGAGAAAGTGCTCTGCCTGGTCGATGCGTTGAGCCCCGACGAGATGAGGCGGAACCTGGAGGACATGGGTTTGGATGTCAGTGGTCTTTCCGCCTACGATGCGAAAAGCGCATATTGCCCGACCGGGACTTTCGACAAAGTCAGGATGCTGGATTCCATCCGTAATTTCTATCTCGACGCCCTGTATGAAGGATACCGGGGTGCGCGCGGTGCAGGAGAAATGGCCTGGGCACTTGAAATCCATGCATCCGAGCGTGATCTCATCGAATACGAGGCGAGGGTCAACCAGATCGTCTCTGATCATCCTTTCACTGCCTGCTGCCAATACGATACCCACCGCTTCAGCGGACAGGTGCTGATGGATATTTTGAGCATCCATCCCTTGACGATCGTCAAGGAACAACTTGTCTGGAATCCGTTCTACATTGCGCCGGAAGACTTCCTCAGCGAATTTCTGGCGAGGTCATGAATGCTGCAGAATATCCGATCATCGATTCTGGGAAGAATACTGATTCTCCAGAACGGATTTTATGCCGCAAATGATGAAAAACACCTGGCCGAGATGATGGTCGAAGGGCTTTCCGTCGTGCCTGGCGTAGAGAGCCTCGCCTTCTGCAAGGACGGCAGACTCATCGTCTTTTCGAGAAAGAATTGCTGCAATCGCGAAGGCAAGGATGCGGGAGGGATATGCGATAGTTTCTGCCCAGACGAAGGCGCCCTGGTGCGGAAAATCCCCATGTCCGCATCCGGCATGGATTTCGGCGGACTGTACTTCAGGATTTCAGATCCGGGGCTTTTCGACCCCTATTTTCCCTTTGTGACCAATACTGCAAACTTGGCAGCGCTCCATCTTGAAAACAGGCATGTCGAAGGCGAGTTGTATGAGGCTAACAGAAGGCTTGCCAAGATCGCACAGGAACGCGGCGAGCAATACAAGCGCCTTTTCGTGACCATGGCGGAAGGCGTACTCTATCAGGACGCCGAAGGGAAAGTCGTTTCGGCCAACCCTGCCGCATTGCGCATTCTGGGACGTCAATTCGAATCCCTGTCGTCTTCCCCGTGGCTTGATCCGGTCAGGGAAGACGGATCGCATTTTCAGGAAGAAGAACTCGCCCACCTCGAAGGCAGGGGCGAAGTCGTGATGAGAATCTACAATCCTGAAAAGAAGGAGCATGTCTGGCTCAGTCTCGAAACAAAGTCCCATGAAATTTCAGGAAAGAAGCAGGTTTTCACCACCTTCAGGGACATCAGCAAAAGAATGGATGCGCTTGCCGAGCTGGAATTCAAGAATGCAGTCCTTTCCATCCATCAGGAAACTTCTCCTGACGGCATACTTATCGTCGACGAAAACATGAAAATCGTCTCGACCAACAGGCAGTTCATCGATCTTTTCGGGATTCCCGAATCTCTCATCGAAGCAGGCGACGATGAAGCCGTGCTGAGCTATGCAGCAGGAATGATGAAGGATCAGGAAGCATTCCTTTCCA
>JAJZPK010000037.1 GCA_021811205.1 Pseudomonadota bacterium | reverse complement strand
GGCTCATCTACAAGCTCCGCGTCAAGGAAAGCGATCGGGTGAAAAAGGGGCAAGTCCTGATCGAATTATGGGACAAGGACCTGCTCGCCCAGAAAAACCTTGCCACGGAGCAAATGGCTTCATCGCAGGATCATGTCAGGGAAGTCTGTACGCTGGCAACGGCTTCGGCAAGCGACGCAAGACGAAAATCGATCTTGCGCCAAAAAGGCTTCATTTCTGCCGAATCCCTGGAAAATGCGCAGAGCCAGGCGAAGTCAAAGCAGGCTTCCTGCGATGCAGCTCATGCTGCCATCAAGGAAGCACGGGCACGTATCGCGCTGGCCGAAGCCGGAATAGAGAAAAGCACGGTCGTCGCCCCCTTCGATGGCATCGTTGCCAAGGTGAGCGGAGAACTCGGCGAATTCGCCACGCCTTCCCCGCCAGGCATCCCAACTCCTCCTGCAATCGATCTCATCGACGACAGCTGTCTTTATGTGACCGCCCCGATGGACGAAGTCGACGCGCCGGCCATTCGTCTTGGCATGCCTGCCAGAATCACCCTGGACGCTTTTCCGGGCCGGCATTTTTCGGGCAAGGTATCCCGAATTGCGCCCTATGTGCTCGACGTCGAAAAGCAATCGAGAACCGTCGACGTGGATGTCGATTTTGTCGACAAGGAAGACATGAAGAAGCTGCTCGTCGGCTACAGCGCAGACGCGGAGGTCATACTGGGCAGCCATCCCGATGTGTTGCGCATACCTACGCGTGCGCTGTTCGAAGGCAACAAGGTGCTCGTCCTGGAAAACGGAATCCTCGTGGAAAAGAAGGTAAAAACAGGGCTCACGAACTGGGACTATACGGAAGTCCGCTCAGGACTGGAGGCAGGCCAGGAAGTCGTCACCTCCCTGGAACGCAACGGCGTCAAACCCGGCGCAAGGGCTGCGCCAGATACAGGAAAATGATCCAGCTCGAAAACATCAGCCGACTTTTCCAGGTCGGCGAGCAGACCGTATCTGCCCTGAACGACGTCAGCCTGGAAATCGCCCCGGGGGAATATCTGTCCATCATGGGGCCTTCCGGTTCCGGAAAATCCACCCTGCTCAACCTCATCGGGCTGCTCGACAGACCGTCTTCAGGTCGCTACACCTTCGATGGAGAGGACGTCACGCGCCTTTCCGAAGCGCTCCAGGCAAAAGTCAGGCAAGAGAAAATCGGCTTCGTCTTCCAGTTCTTCCATCTCATCCCGCGGCTCACCGCAAGCGAGAATATCGAACTGCCGATGATGCTTGCCGGAATCGACAAGGCCGAGCGCCAGGCAAAATCGCATCGACTGCTCAAGGATTTCGGTCTTCTGGATCGAACCAGCCACAAGTCCGAGCAGCTTTCCGGGGGACAGCGGCAGCGCGTGGCCATCGCAAGAGCGATCGCCATGCAGCCCCGCATTCTCCTCGCTGACGAACCGACAGGGAATCTCGATCGAGCAAGCGGCATGGAGGTCGTCTCGCTACTCGAAGCGCTCAACGCACAAGGCATGGCCCTTGTCGTCGTCACCCACGACCCTGAAATCGGAAAAAGAGCAAGAAGGCAGGTCCACATGATCGACGGCAGGATCGTATCGAGTGAGTCATGAAGCTGATCGATATTGCATCTTTCACTACAGGAAGCCTCATCGGCGCCAAAACACGCACGGCCCTCATGATACTCGCCATGTCCATCGGAGTCGCAGCTGTAGTCGTTCTGACCGCCCTGGGCGAAGGAGCGCGGCGCTACGTTGTCGACCAGTTTTCATCGCTCGGAACCAACCTGCTGATCGTTTTTCCCGGGCGAACGGAAACCAAGGGAAACATGCCCGGCATGCTGATCGGCGAAACCCCCAGGGATTTGACATTGGACGATGCGCTTGCACTCCTGAGAAGCAGGCATGTCAAGCGCATCGCCCCCTTGACGCTGGGTTCCGGTCTCGTCTCATTGGGGCGCAGGAACAGGGAAGTGCCCGTCATCGGATCGACATCCGAACTGCTCGAAATCCGACACATGACTCTCCTCGAAGGACGGTTCCTGCCCCAAATCGACCCCAGGAACGCCGTCCCGGTTTGCGTGTTGGGACTGCGCGTGAAGGAGGAGCTTTTCGGATCAAGCCAGGCGGTAGGAAAATGGGTCAGGATAGGCGACAGGCGTTTTCGCGTGGTGGGCATTCTCGCAGCCCAGGGACAGTCACTGGGATTCGACACGGACGAGCTCGCCATCGTTCCTGTCGCCTCGGCGCAGATGCTGTTCAACATCCCATCGCTCTTCAGGATTCTTGTCGAAGCAAGAAGCCGCAACGACATTCCGTTTGCGCAAAAAGATGCAGAGCGCATTCTCGCAGCACGCCATGAAGGCGAGCGTGACGTGACGGTGATCACACAGGACGCCGTGCTCTCCACCTTCGACAAGATATTGCGCGCCCTCACCCTGGCCGTTGCAGGCATTGCCGGCATAAGCCTCGCTGTTGCCGGCATCCTGATCATGAACGTGATGCTGATCGCCATTTCGCAGAGAACGCGGGAAATCGGACTTTTGAAGGCGATCGGCGCAACCGGCAATCAGGTCAGGCGCCTGTTCTTCTTCGAAGCGGCCTCCCTTTCATTGGTCGGCGCGGTTTCAGGCTGGCTGCTTGGCGAATTCGGCACCAAGGTGATTGCCGCACTCTACCCTTCGCTTCCCATCGCGGCCCCCTGGTGGGCGATCGCCGCAGCGTTCGCCACATCGCTTGCCACAGGCGTACTGTTCAGCCTACTGCCCGCCAACCGGGCGGCCCACCTCGATCCCGTCCAGGCTCTCTCGAGAAGATGATGCCGATCCGCGACATTATCCATTTCACTTTCGAGTCGCTCAATGCTCATCGTCTGAGAACATGGCTCACGGTGACGGGCATCGGCGTCGGAATCGCCGCGGTCATCATGCTCACTTCCATAGGCGAAGGGCTGCATCGTTTCGTCATCGCCGAATTCACGCAATTCGGCACCAACATCATCGGCGTCAGCCCCGGGAAAGCCCAGACACGCGGCGGCCCGCCCATCGGCATATATGGAAGCGTACGCCCGCTCACCCTCGAAGACGCACGGGCTCTTCAGAGAATCCCCTACGTCGAGTATTCGGACCCCAGCCTCTCGGGCAATGCCGAAGTCAAGGCCAATGGCAAGAGCAGGCGCGTTCTGGTATCGGGTGTCGGACCGGATTTCCCGGAAGCGCTTCATATGTACGTCGCCTCCGGCCGCTTCCTGCCCCATGAACCGCTTCAGACAGCCAGAGCCTTCGCCGTACTCGGATCGAAAACCAAGGAAGAACTCTATGGCAGCACCAACCCGCTCGGCACACGCATCCGCGTCGGAGGAAACCGTTACACGGTGATCGGCGTCATGGAATCCAAGGGACAGATTCTGGGATTCGACATGGACGACACGGTTTTCATTCCCGCCGCCCGCGCACTCGAACTGTTCAACCGGGATTCACTGATGGAAATCCATGTGGTTTACGATCCGGACGTTCCAGTCGACAAGGTCGCGGACGAAATTTCAGGGATGCTCAAAGCACGGCATGGCAGGGAGGATTTCACCATCACCCCCCAGGAGAAAATGCTGGATGTGCTGGGATCGGTGCTCGACGTGCTGACTTTCGCCGTGGCCGCGATAGGCGGCATATCGCTCATCGTGGGCGGGGTCGGCATTCTCACCATCATGACGATTTCGGTAGCCGAAAGAACAGCCGAAATCGGTCTTCTGCGCGCGCTAGGCGGCAAGGGCTCGCAAATCCTGCTCCTTTTCCTGCTCGAGGCCATCGTTCTGTCCACACTGGGTGGGTTTTTGGGGCTCGCAGCAGGTTATATCCTGTTGCAGTTGCTGCATGCCGCCCTCCCGGCCTTGCCCGTTCATACACCCTGGACCTATGCGTTTCTCGCGGAATTCGTCGCCGCCTCCATCGGCGTACTGGCAGGCGTGATGCCGGCCAGACGAGCAGCCCGCCTCGATCCGGTTGAAGCCCTGCGAACAGAATGATATTTCACGCGCACAGGAGAAAGTGTACAATCAAATTGGTAGCTTAAATCTATTGTTACGGAAATCACAAAAGCGCCCAAAAATCGCGGCAGGGAGAAAAACTTATGGCGCATGCAAAAGGCGGGCAATCATGCACGGATTCGGATTTCCCTGAGCTGGAAGAGGAAGATCTGATTCGCTTCCAGAGTTCAATACTCGAAGCCATTGCCTTCGGACAGGAAGACAATGAAATCCTCACACGCATTTGCCTGCTCGGGGAAAAAATGGTGCCCGAATCCATAGCCACCATCATGCTGCTTGACGCAGCGAACCGACTCAACATTCATGTCGCACCCAGCGCGAACGATGAAATCGCATCGCGCCTCAAAGGCCTCATACCCGGCCCGGAGTCGGGTTCCTGTGGCAACGCCGCTTATCGCGGCGAGCCCGTTTTCGTGACGGATACCTTGCACGATCCGAGATGGAACGGACTCAAGGGCTTCGCTCAGGAGTACAACCTTCAATCCTGCTGGTCAATGCCGGTATTTTCCGAAGGAAGGACAGTCATAGGCACATTCGCGCTGACTGGTTTCGAGACGCGTTCCCCTTCTCCTTTCCAGATGCGACTGATGGAAATCGCATCGTCCATCATCGCCATTGTCCTTAACCGCAGAAAGCAGAACGATGCACTGAAGCAAAGCGAAGATCGATTTGGGAGCTTGTTCGAGGAAGCCACCGACACCAAAATGCTGCTCTCGGAAGAAGGGCGGATTCTCGACATCAACAGAATCGGTCACGAGCGGCTCGGCTATGCGAAGGAGGAGATGATCGGAAAGCTCGCCTCCGACTTCGTCACAGCGGAGAACGTCGACAACGTCTCGAAAAGACTGGACAAAGTGAAGCAGGAACGGCACGCCACCTACGAATCGGCCCAGGTTCGCAAGGACGGCACGGCAATGCCTGTCGAGATCAGCACGATCATCATCGAACTGGAAGGAAGAACCAGCTATTACAGCATTCTGCGCGACATCACCGAGCGCAAGAAGGTGGAAATGTCTTTGCATGAAAGCGAAAAGCGCTTCCGCGATCTCGTCGAAACGACAACGGACTGGATTTGGGAAACGGATGCCGATTTTCGCTATACCTATGTCAGCCCGAGGATCATGGATCTTCTTGGCTACAGCCCGGAGGAACTGATAGGCAAGACGCCTTTCGACCTGATGCCGGATGAAGTGGCGAGGCAGCGAGCGCAAGACGCCAGGGCCTATGTCGAGAAGCGGGCGCCCATCGACCAGATCCAAACCGTTTGCCTGCATCGCGAGGGCCATGAGGTTTTTGTCGAAACGAGCGGCCTGCCGATTTTCGACAGTTCCGGCAAGCTGATCGGCTATCGGGGAGTGACCCGGGATATCACCCGGCGCAAGGAAATGGAAAACGCATTGAGGGAAAGCGAGGCGCGTCTCCGGGACATTGTATCGCACGCACCGATCGGGCTTGCCACCGTATCCCTTGACGGACGCTTCCAGGAAGTGAACGAGTCGCTATGCGCCATCACCGGCTACGACAAGCAGGAACTGGAGGCGCTCACCTTCCAGGCGATCACTCATCCCGAAGATCTCGAGTCCGATCTCGACAATGCGCGCAAACTTCTGGGCGGAGAAATTCCGTTCTATAAAATGGAAAAGCGTTACGTCAGAAAAGACGGAAGCATCGTATGGATCCAGCTGACCTCATCGCTCTTGCGGAATCCAGATGGTGCTCCCTTGCATTTCATCGCACAGATCGAGGACATCTCGGAGCGCATCGAGACCAAAAAGGGGTCGCTTCAGAAAACGGAAAATAAAGCACGCTAAGACCGGATGCGCGCGCTTTGGTCGCAATTAGCTCACTGTACGGTGTTTTTGCCTTGCTGGTAGCGTTCTACTTCCCTCTCTAAGAGGCAAAGTGCCATAGATTGCCGTGTGGTGCGGCGTTCCTATTTCAGATAGGACTTGATGACCTGGAGCACGACATCAAGGTCTTGCTGCCGCTGCTCCAACTCTGGTTCCTTCACAACATGATCGGTCAAATGGCCTTCGATGACAGCCGCCATCAGGCCATTGACCGCGCCACGAATGGCAGCGATCTGCTGAAGGACTGCGATGCAGTCCGATTTTTCATCGAGCTGCTTTTCCAGTGCGGCGGTCTGCCCATGTATCCGCCTGACCCGTGCAAGCAGCTTGGCTTTGTCGCGAACGGTATGCGCCATGTGTTCTGTACCTAACTCTACCAAAAGATACTGGAGGGTAGCATATTTATACTAGGGGGTAGTATAATGCGACATCCGCCACACACATCCCGAGTGCCCCATGACCGATTTTTCTACCCTCTTGCAGCAAGGCAATGCCTGGCTGTTCATCCCCAGCGCGATCTTGCTGGGGGCCTTGCACGGGCTTGAGCCAGGCCATTCCAAGACGATGATGGCGGCCTTCATCGTCGCCATTCGTGGCACGATGACGCAAGCGGTCTTACTGGGACTGTCTGCAACGCTTTCACACACCGCTGTCGTGTGGGCTGTCGCCATGGCTGGGCTGTACTTCGGGCGCAACTGGAATGCTGAGGCTACCGAGCCTTATTTTCAGGTGGTATCAGCGGTGCTCATCATCGGTGTGGCCCTCTGGATGATCTGGCGCACTTGGCGCGATCAACAAGCGGCTCACGATCATGATCACGATCACCACCATGACGATGCAAAGCACATCGACACCGGTCACGGCGTCGTCAGGCTGGAGGTATTTGAATCCGGCGTGCCTCCACGCTTTCGGCTATTCCGCGAGAGCACGCACGGTCACGTTTGGACTGCCGATCAGGTACGGATCGAGACAGAACGGGCAGACGGTAGCCGTCAAGTCTTCACCTTCGTTCAGCACGATGGCTTTGTAGAGTCTGAACAAGAAATTCCGGAACCGCACGAGTTCGTTGCCCGCCTGCGCTTGGGCCACGAACACCACAGCCATGACTACGACGTGGAGTTTGTCGAGCACGACCATCATCACCACGCCATCAAGGACTATGAAGAGCTGGACGTGGCGGCCCCAGGCTATCAAGACCCACACGAACTGGCGCACGCCAACGACATCCGCCGTCGCTTCGCCAACCGAGAGGTCACTACTGGCCAGATCATCATGTTTGGCCTGACCGGCGGCTTGATTCCGTGTCCGGCGTCGATCACCGTGCTGCTGCTGTGTCTGCAACTTAAAAAGATCGCGCTTGGTGCAACCCTCGTGCTGTGTTTCAGCATCGGCTTGGCGCTGACGATGGTGGCATCCGGTGCTTTGGCGGCACTGAGTGTCAAACACGTGTCCAAGCGCTGGGGTGGTTTCGGGGAATTCGCCCGCAAGGCACCCTATTTCTCCGGCGGGTTGATTGTGCTGGTCGGGCTATATGTGGGCTATCAGGGACTGCGTGCCTTAGTTTGACCATCGCTTCACAGATGTCCGGTTGAGCTGTACCCTAACCTGATGTCAGATGCTGTATGCAAAATATGTCAGAATAGAGTCTTAATTTATATTTATTGACACATTCAGCCAAAGGTAATAGATTTCATCCTGACACTTTTACTTTTGGAGGCATCTTGCAAGGTCAACGCATCGGCTATGTCCGCGTCAGCAGCTTCGACCAGAACCCTGACCGGCAACTGGAGCAAATCGACGTTGGCAAGGTATTTGCCGACAAGGCTTCCGGCAAGGACACACAACGTCCCGAACTTGAAAGGCTGCTGGCCTTCGTCCGCGAGGGCGATACCGTGGTGGTGCACAGCATGGACAGGCTGGCACGCAACCTTGATGACCTGCGCCGCATCGTTCAGGGGCTGACACAACGGGGCGTGCGCATGGAGTTCGTCAAAGAAGGGCTGACGTTCACCGGCGAGGACTCGCCGATGGCCAATTTGATGCTGTCGGTCATGGGAGCCTTTGCTGAGTTCGAGCGCGCCCTGATCCGCGAACGCCAGCGCGAGGGAATCGTGCTTGCCAAGCAGCGCGGTGCCTACCGGGGACGAAAGAAATCGCTGAACAGCGAACAAATTGCCGAGTTGAAACGGCGAGTTGCGGCAGGCGATCAAAAAACCTCGGTGGCCCGTGACTTCGGCATCAGCCGCGAAACCTTGTACCAGTACCTGCGGGAAGACTGACCATGCCGCGTCGTTCAATCCTGTCCGTCACCGAGCGCGAAAGCCTGCTGGCACTGCCAGATGCCAAAGACGAACTGATCCGGCAGTACACGTTCAACGAAACCGACCTGTCGATCATTCGCCAGCGTCGCGGGCCAGCGAACCGGTTGGGCTTTGCCATCCAGCTTTGCTACCTGCGATTCCCTGGCGTCATCCTGGGTGTCGATGAACTGCCGTTTCCGCCTTTGCTGCGCATGGTGGCGGCACAGCTCAAGGTTCCGGTGGAAAGTTGGGATGAGTACGGCCAGCGTGAGCAGACACGGCGCGAGCACCTAGTCGAACTGCAAGCGGTGTTTGGGTTCAAGCCCTTCACCATGAGCCACTATCGGCAAGCCGTGCATACATTGACAGAGCTGGCCTTGCAGACCGACAAAGGCATTGTGCTGGCCAGCACCCTTGTCGAAAACCTGCGGCGGCAGACCATCATCCTGCCCGCCATGAATGCCATCGAGCGCGCGAGCGCCGAGGCCATCACCCGTGCCAACCGGCGTATTTACGAGGCGTTGACCGATTCTTTGTTATCGCCCCACCGTCAGCGCCTGGACGAACTTCTCAAGCGCAAGGACGGCAGCAAAGTGACGTGGCTGGCATGGCTGCGCCAGTCGCCCGTCAAACCGAATTCTCGGCACATGCTCGAACACATCGAGCGCCTCAAAGCCTGGCAGGCGCTTGACCTGCCCGCAGGCATCGAGCGACAAGTTCACCAGAACCGCCTGCTCAAGATCGCCCGTGAGGGTGGCCAGATGACGCCCGCTGACCTGGCCAAGTTTGAGGTGCAACGACGCTATGCCACTCTGGTAGCGTTGGCCATTGAAGGCATGGCTACCGTCACCGACGAAATCATCGACCTGCACGACCGCATCATTGGCAAGCTGTTCAACGCCGCTAAGAACAAGCATCAACAGCAGTTTCAGGCTTCCGGTAAGGCGATCAATGACAAGGTGCGGATGTATGGCCGCATCGGCCAAGCTTTGCTGGAAGCCAAACAGAGCGGCGGCGATCCGTTCGCCGCCATCGAGGCCGTAATGCCTTGGGACACCTTTGCCGCCAGCGTCACGGAGGCGCAAAAGCTCGCGCAACCGGAGAGCTTCGACTTTCTGCATCGCATCGGTGAAAACTACACCACGTTGCGCCGCTACGCACCGCAGTTCCTGGACGTACTCAAGCTACGGGCGGCACCAGCCGCCAAAGGCGTGCTCGATGCCATCGACGTGCTACGCGACATGAATAACGACAATGCTCGCAAGGTGCCCGCCGACGCGCCGACCGCATTCATCAAGCCACGCTGGGCGAAACTGGTGCTCACGGATGATGGTATTGACCGGCGCTACTACGAGCTGTGCGCCCTGTCGGAGCTTAAGAACGCGCTGCGCTCAGGCGATGTCTGGGTGCAGGGTTCGCGCCAGTTCAAGGACTTTGATGAGTACCTGGTGCCGGCCGAGAAGTTCGCTACTCTGAAGCTGGCCAGCGAATTGCCGCTGGCAGTGGCCACTGACTGCGATCAGTATTTGCACGACCGGCTGGAATTGCTGGAACAGCAGCTCGCTACCGTCAACCGCATGGCGGCGGCCAATGATCTACCGGACGCCATCATTACCGAGTCCGGCCTGAAGATCACGCCGCTGGACGCGGCTGTGCCTGAAACCGCGCAAGCCCTGATCGACCAATCGGCGATGCTGCTGCCGCACGTCAAGATCACCGAACTCTTGATGGAAGTTGATGAGTGGACGGGTTTCACCCGGCACTTCACACATCTGAAAACCGGTGACACCGCCAAGGACAAGACGTTGCTGCTGACGACGATCCTGGCCGATGGCATCAATCTTGGGCTCACCAAGATGGCCGAGTCCTGCCCTGGCACGACCTACGCGAAGCTGTCGTGGCTGCAAGCGTGGCACATCCGGGATGAAACGTACTCAACGGCCCTGGCCGAGCTGGTCAATGCGCAGTTCCGGCAACCCTTCGCCGCGAACTGGGGTGATGGCACCACGTCCTCATCCGATGGCCAGAACTTCAGAACCGGCAGCAAGGCCGAGAGCACGGGACACATCAACCCGAAATATGGCAGCAGTCCGGGACGGACTTTCTACACTCATATCTCCGACCAGTACGCGCCATTCAGCGCCAAGGTGGTCAACGTAGGCGTGCGCGATTCGACCTACGTGCTCGATGGCTTGCTGTACCACGAGTCCGACTTGCGGATCGAGGAGCACTACACCGATACAGCGGGCTTCACCGATCACGTGTTTGGCTTGATGCATTTGCTGGGATTTCGCTTCGCGCCACGTATCCGGGACCTGGGCGACACCAAGTTGTTCATCCCCAAGGGCGATGCCGTCTATGACGCGCTCAAGCCGATGATTAGCAGCGACAGGCTGAACATCAAGCAAATACGCGCCCATTGGGATGAAATATTGCGGCTCGCCACCTCGATCAAGCAGGGTACGGTGACGGCCTCGCTGATGTTGCGCAAGCTCGGTAGCTATCCGCGTCAGAACGGATTGGCCGTTGCACTGCGCGAGTTGGGGCGCATTGAGCGCACGCTGTTCATACTGGATTGGCTGCAAAGCGTGGAGCTGCGTCGCCGCGTCAATGCTGGACTGAATAAGGGCGAAGCGCGCAACGCGTTGGCCAGGGCTGTCTTTTTCTACCGATTGGGTGAAATCCGCGACCGCAGCTTTGAGCAACAACGCTATCGAGCCAGCGGCCTCAATCTGGTGACGGCGGCCATCGTGTTGTGGAATACGGTCTATCTGGAGCGTGCCACCAGTGCTTTGCGTAGCCACAGCCAGACCGTCGATGACACGCTGTTGCAGTACCTATCGCCGCTGGGGTGGGAACACATCAATCTGACCGGCGATTACCTTTGGCGCAGCAGCACCAAGGTCGGTGCAGGGAAGTTCAGGGCGTTGCGACCGCTGCCACCAGCTTAACGTGCTTTATTTTCCGTTTTCTGAGACGACCCCAAAAAGCGCCTCAACCATCTCGCCTATTACGACACGCTGACAGATCTTCCCAACAGGCGTTTTCTCATTGAAAAGCTCGAATGGGCACTCGTCCAGGCGAAGCGCCATGGCAGATCTCTGGCAATCATGTTCCTCGACCTGGACGGATTCAAGCAGGTCAACGACGGACTGGGGCATGACATCGGGGACGAACTCCTCAAAGCCGTTGCAGCCAAGCTGTCTACATGCGTGCGCAGGGGAGACATCGTATCGCGCCAGGGCGGTGACGAGTTCATCATCGTCCTGCCGGAAATCACCCATCCAGACGATGCAGCACTGGTAGCCGAGAAAATCATCGACTCCCTCAGGATGCCTGTCGAAGTCGGCACCCATCGGATCATGATCGGCACCAGCATCGGCATCGCTGTTTATCCCATCGCCGGCAACGACGATGCGGGCGAGCTGATGAAAAAAGCCGACAAGGCGATGTATGCCGTCAAGGCATCCGGGAAGAACGGCTACTTCCTCTCCGACAACTGACCGAGGTCCAGGGCGACGGCAAGCTTGTCGAGAGCGGCAAGCGCGCGATCGATCGCGGCATTTCCCTTCTTGACGCCTTCGACGACCAGGCGCGCACTCGAGCAGATTCTGAGTGCGCCGCTCGCAACGGGCTGTCCGAGGGTGCAGCGCATGGAAGCCGCTTCATGGCTGGAAAGTGCAGAAAGATCCTGCCGCAGCATCTCGTGCACGATTTTCGCTTCATGCATTTCGAGCATTTTCCCTTTCATGTTCAGCCTGAATGGGAAAATCGTCTGTATATTGTCCCAGGATGCAGCCGGACACAGCGCGCTTCGGTCGATTTCCGGCACTGCAATGGGAACGAAGCGCGGATCTTCTTCCAGTCTTGCAGTTACGGCTTTCGAAAAATCCTGCAGAAACCGCGCAACTTCGAATGCGGGAACGCTTTGGAACGCGCGCAATTCGGTCATGGCCGCTTCCCAGCGCAGCAGAAGGCCCACGTTGTCTCCTACGCCCGGATCTCCCTGCCATTCATGACTTGAAGCATAAAGGACAAGTTCAGCGTTCGGCCTTTTCAAGCCGACGCACCCTGGAATCACCAGCGCACCGGAGAATGTCGGACCGGTGAGGAATTTTGATCCCGTAACTGCCACCATGAAGCCTTTTTGCAGATAGGCGTTCAACGTGGACGGCGCCATTCTGAACTGGCAGGCGTCAACCAGCACTTCGAGCGTTTCCCCGTATTGCGCCTTCAGCCGGAGCGCGCAGGCTATGCTGGGCACAATCATTCCAGTCTTTGAAACATCGGTGAGCACAAGCAGCACCTTTTTCCCGCCTGCAAGGCCCAACGCGACGCTTTCAGCGAATTCCTCGTCTATCCGATCGCTGTCTATGGGGTGCCCTTGCGCATCTCTGACATCAATGCACGACAATGCGGTTAATGCACCATCCGCGAGCGGGACACCTTTGACGGGCCGTTTGCCATGAGCCTGTCCCGAACTGAAATGACGCCTTGAAAGCGCGTCGGGAACACCTCGCCCGGTTTCGGATGCCTGCGCCATGACGACGAGATGGGGAGCAGTCAATTGGGATGCGATCAGATGAACGTCGGTTCCGGAAGGCGCGAACAGCACGGTGTTCCCATCGAGCTCGCATCGTTCCGAAAATTCGCGCCTGATGCGATCGAATTCGCCTTTGCAGTCGGCCCCCTCGTTGAGGCGCTCACGCAGCGCATCGGCCGCATCGAATGCCGCTTCTGAAATCGTGGACGCGGTCGAAGAGCCGAACTCAAGCAAACCGGGATCCGGGAGCACCGTGCAGCCGTATTCGTTCCTGCCGGATTTGATGGCAATTCTGGCGTCCCCGCCTTCCGCGAGCAGCGTCGCGGTATCGGCAAGGCAGTGGACGTCCAGATGCTTAAGTGCGCGCACGCATCTTCCCCAGCAGCATGTCGCGAAAAGCCGAGAATACTTTCTGCATTTGCAGCGCCTTGTATGGAAAAATGTCTGCAGGATCCATGGCATGAACGACCGCACCGGTGTCCGCCTCGAAAACGAGCAATTTCCCGTCCTGTGTTTCGGCGCAGTCGATGACTACATAATCGAGTCCAAGGGCTTCATGCATGCCATTGAATGCTTCGGCATGGCGCCTCGCGAAATCTTCGTCGAAATTTTTCATGAAACTCGATTCTTCTTCGCGCTTTTGCTGGCTGCTATCCATGCCTGCATTGGCATAATGAATCATCCAGTGTTCGGATATGCCCATGTGCGCGGCATAAGGCTTTCCGCCGATCAGTGCGACTCGGTATTTCCTGTAAAGACCGTCCGCGCTCCGATAATCTACGAATGGGGAAACATAGAATTCCGGTTCGGGCATTTCCTGGAGATAGGCGGATATCTGCTCGACATTTTCGAACTTGGCGAGCCCCTGTCCTGCATGGGAATCGATGGGCCTTGCGATGAACGGAAAATCCCGCACGAGTTGCAGCGCCCCCCGCTTGACGCGTATCGCCCCGGGAATGAAGAGGCCAGGAACATTCGCAAGCCGAAGCGGAGCCGATTCCCGAGACGTTTTGAGGATGTTGTCCGGCAGATTCAGCACCGGGCAGGGCCAGGATTTGAGTGCCGATCCGAGCTCCTCGAGTATGGGATTGGTTCGAGTCGATTCTCCGATCGCGACGAAAAGCAGGTCATGCTTGGGCAGCGGAGGAACGGGGGGGAGCCCCTCGCCGACATAGAGCATGTGGAGCGAAATATCCGAACCTTCGACCAGAAATTCGAGCGGCGTATTGGTCATCAAATCGCCTGGGGCAAGTATCGCAAGCAACCTGATGGAAGGCGTCTTGCTTGCCGGAAGATGGTAGAGGATCTTGGTTTCGAGCGCCTGTTTCTGCACATCGAGCGCAACATCCTTGCTGTTTCTCAATTGCAGCACGATGGCAAGATCCAGAAGCGCTTCGGCGTCTTCAGGGTTGGCTTCTGCCCGCTGAATCAATGCATCTCCGATCGGCGCGAGATCGACGCCGTCGAAAGCCATCTTCATCAGCCTGGCAAGCCCCATCAGTCCTTCATTGCGGATTTCGTTATTCATGCCTCTCCCTTGTCAATGCATTTCCGATATGAATCGCAGCCTCGACGAACGCATCGACATCTTCCCTGCGCGTTCGATGATTCACGATTGCTGCCCGGATGGCCAGCATGCCGCTCAATGTCGTCGTCGATGGGGCGGCAATGCCGGACTCCTGCAGTCGCGCCACGATCTCCGCATTCACCTCATCGGACTCATCGCTCCGATATCTGAAACAGACGATATTGAGCGAAACGGGCGCAAGCAGTTCGAGCTGCGCTTCCCTCAAGATGCGTTCCTCCAGATATTTGGCAACCGCGCACGTTCCCGAAATGGCCTCACCCAGTTTTTGCGCGCCAAACACCTTGATCGTGAACCATGTCTTGAGCGCCCTGAAGCCTCGCGAGAGATCAGGGCCGAAATCGCAGGGCCATGGAGATCCTGCGGCCAGCGCCCTGGGCTCACGCCTCAGATAGGACTGATTCGACTCGAACGTCCTTAAATGAAGTTCACCGTTTTTCACCAGGATGAATCCCGCATCATAGGGCACCTGTCCCCACTTGTGAAAGTCGAAGGCGATGGAATCTGCTCGCGAAATGCCCGAAAGCCGCGGCGCGACATCTGGAGAAAGCATGCCGAGCGCCCCCAGAGCGCCGTCGACATGGAACCACAGGCCGTGACGGTTCGCGCAATCCGAGATCCCGTCGAGATCGTCGACTGCGCCGGTATCGACCGTTCCTGCAGTCCCTGCCACAAAAAAAGGCAGCACGCCCGCTTTCTTGTCTGCTTCGATCATGGCTTCGAGCGCATCGAGATCCATTTCGAAGCGCTCATTGACAGGGACGATTCTGAGCGTATCCATCCCCATCCCGGCAAGATCGAAGGATTGCGAGATGCTGCCGTGAGCGCTTGAGGACGCATAGGCAGCCAGATGCGCGCCCCCCACCCCTTCCCTTCTGACGCGGTTGCCCAAACGCGCCGTTCTCGCCACGAGCAGTGCGATGAAATTCGCCATGGAAGTGCCGGTCACGAAAAGGCCGCTCGCCGTATCCGGAAAGTCGAACAGCGCGCGCATCCATTTGAGCACCTGCTTCTCGACTTCGATCGGCATCTGGTCACGCCCCCCCAGATTCGCGTTCATTCCGGCTGCCAGCATGTCGGCAAGCATGCCTACCGGCGTTCCGCCGCCGTGAACCCATCCCATGAATCCGGGATGTACGTTG
>JAJZPK010000036.1 GCA_021811205.1 Pseudomonadota bacterium | reverse complement strand
GGTCTGATCCATTCGATGGACAGCCTGAGGCGCACCATGATCGCAACCAACAAGGGCATCCCGATCTTTCTGGGCGATGTCGCGACCGTCAAGGTCGGCCACCTGCCGCGCCTCGGCATCGCGGGAATCGACAATGACGACGACATCGTTCAGGGCATTGTTCTGATGCGCAGAGGCGCACAGAGCTTGCCGACCATCAAGCGCGTCGAAGCCGAAGTGCAGATGATCAACCATTCGAACATCCTGCCGCCCGGGGTGCGCATCGAACGCATCTATGACCGCAAGGATCTGATCAACGTCACGACCCATACCGTGATGCACAACATGCTGATGGGAATCGCCCTGATTTTCTTCCTGCAATGGGTTTTTCTCGGCAATCTCAGGAGCGCGATCATCGTTGCCGTCACCATTCCGTTCGCGCTGGCGTTCGCTGTGACGCTCATGGTGCTCAAGGGGGAATCGGCGAACCTCCTTTCCATGGGGGCGATCGATTTCGGGCTTGTCGTCGATGCATCCGTGATCATGGTCGAGAATATATACAGACATCTTGCCGAAAGCTGGGCATCCAGGCATGAGGGCGAATCCGTTCTCCATCGCGCCCGGGTCAGCACGGGTCTGAGGGGCAAATTCGGCGTCATCGCGAATTCCGCGACAGAGGTGAACAAGGCCATCCTGTTTTCAGCGGCGATCATCATCGCCGGCTTCCTGCCGCTTTTCACGCTTTCCGGAATCGAGGGCCATATCTTCGGACCGATGGCGGAAACCTATGCCTATGCCATCGCAGGCGGGCTGATCGCGACGTTCACCGTCTCCCCTGCCCTTGCCTCGCTGCTGCTTCCCAAGCAGATCGAAGAAGTGGAAACGTTCATCGTCGCAAGATTCAGGCGAATCTACACGCCTGTGGTGGAATGGGTGCTGAAGAACAGGTATCCGACCCTGGGCGGCTTCGTCATTCTGCTGGTCCTTGCCGCACTGGCTGCGAAGGGCCTTGGGCTCGAGTTCCTCCCCAAGCTTGAGGAAGGGAATCTCTGGATACGCGCGACCATGCCTCCTTCCATTTCCCTGGAGGCAGGGGATGATTATGTCAACAATATGCGCAGGGTCATCAAGAGCTTTCCCGAAGTCGTGACGGCTGTTTCGCAACACGGCAGGCCGGATGACGGGACCGATGCAACCGGCTTCTTCAATGCGGAATTTTTCGTCCCGCTCAAGCCGTTCGATTCCTGGCCGAGCGGCATGGACAAGGCGAAGCTGACGGCGCAGATGATGTCGGCGCTTCAGGACAGGTTTCCAGGCGTCGAATTCAATTTTTCTCAGTATATCGAGGACAATGTCGAGGAAGCCTCATCCGGCGTCAAGGGTGAAAATTCGGTCAAGCTGTTCGGCAACGATCTCGAACAGCTGGAAAAGACGGCTGCAAAAATCGAAAGCGTCATGGGAGGAGTTCCGGGAATCACCGATCTGGCTGTATTCAATTCGCTCGGCCAGCCGACGGTGCGCATCGATATCGATCGGAAAAAGGCGGCACGCTACGGCCTTTCCCCTGGCGACATCAATGCAACGGTACAGGCTGCGATAGGCGGTCAATCCGCCGGTGATCTCTACGAAGTCGGCAGTGACAGGCATTTCCCCATCATGGTGCGCCTCGCTCCCCAATATCGCCAAAGCCTGGACGAGATCAGGCGCATCCCCATCGGGGTTGCCGATTCGGGCGGCGGGGTCGTCCAGATACCGCTTTCCGACGTGGCCAATATCCGGCTCGTGTCGGGTGCGGCATTCATTTATCGCGAACAGCAGGAGCGCTACATTCCCATCAAGTTCAGCGTGCGCGGACGCGATCTCGGTACGGCGGTACTCGAGGCGCAGCGAGAAGTCGCCGACAAGGTCAAGCTTCCGGGCGGGTATCATCTCGAATGGGTAGGCGAGTTCGGCAATCTCGAAGAAGCCATGCAGCGGCTTGCCGTAGTGGTTCCGCTCGCCATCCTGCTCATCGGCATCCTGCTGTACATCAATTTCAATTCGCTGATCGACGTCCTGCTGGCGGCAAGCGCGATCCCCATGGCGCTGGCCGGCGGCATTTTCGCCTTGTACGTCACAGGAACCGCATTCAGCGTCTCCGCCGCTATCGGCTTCGTTGCGCTGTTCGGCATTGCGACCATGGACGGCATCATCGTGCTGTCCTATTTCAACAGCCAGATCGAAATCGGCATGGATCGGACGAGCGCGATGCTTCGCACCTGCCAGATCCAGCTGCGGCCAGTGCTGATGACCTGCATCGTGGCCAGCATAGGACTCCTGCCTGCTGCGGTTTCGTCGGGAATCGGTTCCCAGGTTCAGAAGCCGCTTGCCATCGTGGTGGTGGGCGGCATGCTGCTGGCCCCGATCCTGATTCTGATGGTGTTGCCAGCGCTGATACTGACTTTTTCGGCGCGCCAGCCGATGCCGGTGGATACCGTCGTGGAGGAGCATCATGAAGACGACCACTGAGTTGATGAAGTGCGCCTGCTTCGTCGCGCTCCTGCTGGTCTCGGGCTGCGCTGTCGGGCCGGATTTCCGTAGGCCTGAACCCCCTGCCGCAAAGAGCTATTCGCCTTCCGGCGCATTGCCGAAAGCGACAGAATCCGCGCAGGTATCGGGAGGAGCGTCCCAGAAATTCGACGTCAAGGCGTCTATCCCTTTCGACTGGTGGAAGCTGTTCAAGTCGAGACAGATCAATTCCCTGATCGAACGGGCATTCAAGGCCAATCCGAGCATAGCTGCCGCCCAGGCCGCATTGCGCCAGTCCCAGGACAATGCGGTGGCCCAGGCGGGGTTCTTTTATCCGACCATCGGCGTGAGTTATTCTCCCTCGAGGAACAAGCTGGCGGGCAACATGGGCGGGAATTCACCTGGCGTCCAGGGAAATGGGACCATCATCCAGACCTATTCCAACCCGGCCGGCCCAGCGCCTTTCAATGCGCCGGCCTATTACAATTTCCATGTTGCGCAATTGACGGTGGGGTACGTGCCGGACGTCTTCGGCCTCAATCGCAGGCAGATGGAATCTGCCGAGGCTCAGGTTGCCGAACAGAAGCTGCAACTCGAGGCGACTTACGTGACGCTCGCGTCCAACGTGGTTGCCGCCGCTTTGCAGGAAGCATCGATCCGTGCGCAGATCGCCGCGATGAAGAGAATCGTCGAAATCAACCGGGAGCTGCTGTCGCTCACCAGGAAGCAGCTCGAGCTCGGCGAAGTGTCGGGCGTGGAATTGGCTGCCCAGGAAGCTGCGCTTGCATCGGCGAGGCAGCAGCTGTCCCCGATGGAAAAGCAGCTCCAGGAGACGAGAGATCTGATTCGCGCCTTGGCAGGGGGCTTTCCGAGCGAAGACGTCAAGGAAAAATTCCAGCTCTCCAGTCTCAATTTGCCGAGCGATCTGCCGCTCAGCCTGCCATCGAAAATCGTTGAGCAGCGCCCCGATGTTCGGGAAGCGGAAGAAGCGCTGCACTATGCCAGCGCCCAGGTCGGGGTCGCCATCGCCAATACGCTTCCCCAGTTTGCAGTCACCGGCGCGATCGGCGGCATGGCTTCGACCCCTGGCTGGATGTTCAGGAGCGGAGGGGGGTTCTTTGACTTGACCGCCAATGTCGCCTATACCATTTTCGATGGCGGCACGTTGCGCGCCAAGTCGCATGCCGCGCAGCAGGCCCTGATCCAGGCTGGCGCGCAGTACCGCAGCACGGTCATTGCCGCATTGCAGAACGTTGCCGATGTGCTCTATACCATTCAGGCAGACGCGGTGGCCCTGAAGCATGCGGCGGTCGCAGAGCAGGCAGCGAAAGAAGCGTTAAACCTGACGCGCAATCAATACGAATTTGGCGCAATCAATTACCTGACCGTGCTTCAGGCAGAGCAGAATTATCAGCTTGCCGTCATCAATCTGGTCCAGGCCCAGACGAATCGTTTCGGCGACACGGTTGCGCTCTACCAGGCCCTCGGCGGGGGGTGGTGGAACCGCAAGTCATAACAGGGCTTCGAATGCCTCAGGGGTGAGCGGTTTGGCGAAAAGATATCCCTGGGCAAAGTCGCAGCGGATGACCGGCAGGGCCGCTTTCTGCCCTTCGGTTTCCACGCCTTCGGCCACGACTTCCATGGCGAGGCTGTGCGCCATCGCGACGATCGCTCTGGCGAGCGCGAGATCGCCCTCCTCCCTTTCTATCCCGGAAATGAAGGATCTGTCGATCTTGAGATAATCGATGTCGAATTTCTTGAGATAGCCGAGTGCCGAATAACCCGTGCCGAAGTCGTCGATCGCGAGCCGGATGCCCGCATTGCGCAGATCTTCCAGTTTGCTTGTGACGACCTGCGTGGCGTTGAGCAGTACGCCCTCGGTGATTTCCACGACGAGGCTTTTCCCGGGCAGCCCGATTTCTTTCAGGTAATTCAGCCAGGCATGGCCGCCGGATTGCACCATGAGCTGGATGGGAGAGACGTTGAAGCTCACCTGGAAATTTTCGCGTTTTTCCTGCCAGCGCTTTGCCCAGAAGGCCGTTTCCCTGAAGACCCAGTCCCCTATTTCATGAATCAGCCCGGTCTCTTCCGCAAGCGGAATGAATTCCGTCGGGCTGACCGCTCCACGCCGCAGATTCGTCCAGCGCAACAGCGCTTCGGCCTTGACAATGTCGCCGGTGTCGACGGACACGATGGGCTGAAAGGCAAGATGAAGTTCGCCGTTCAAGAGCGCATTCCGGAGCTCGCCAATCAGGCGCATGCGTTCGACAGCGGCTTCCTGGAGTTCGGGCGTGAAATAGGCGAAGCGGTTCTTTCCCAGGCTCTTTGCGACGTACATGGCCTGGTCCGCATTCTTGAGCAGCTCCGAAGAATCTTGCGCGTCCGATGGGTAGAGCGTGATGCCGATCGAGCCGGAAACATAAGCGCTCTCCTTGTTCAAATGAAAAGGTTCTGCGAGCTTCTGGATGATCGTGCTGGCAATGGTTTCGACATGCGCGTTCCCACCCAGGTCGGAAAGGATGACCGTGAATTCGTCCCCGCCGAGTCTTGCGACCGTATCCGACTCCCTGACTGTGGAGACGATGCGGTTTGCTGCCTCGACAAGCAGCTTGTCCCCTGTTTCGTGTCCTAGGGTGTCGTTCACTTCCTTGAAGCGGTCGAGATCAATGAACAGCAGGGCGAAGGATGCTCCGCTGCGCACGGCTTTCCTGATTTCGAATTCGAGCCTGTCCCGGAACATGCTGCGGTTGGGCAGGCCGGTGAGCTCATCGAAATTGGCCTGGCGCCAGACCTGCTCTTCGGCCTCCTTTTTCTTGGTGATGTCGGAAAAGAGCGCAACCCGCTCGCGGACATTGCCCTGCTCGTCGTAGATCGTGTTGATGGTCAGCCATTCCGGAAAAATTTCGCCGTTCTTTCGCTTGTCCCATATTTCTCCCTGCCAGCGTCCATAGGTCTGCAGGGAAAGCCACATTTCCCGATAGAATGCATCGTCGTGCCGGCCCGATTTCATGATCTGCGGCGTTTTTCCGATCACGTCCTCCGGGATGTATCCCGTGATTTCGGTGAAGGCGGGGTTGACTTCGACGATGGTGTTTTCCGAATCGACCACCATCACGCCCTCTGAAATCGCACCGAATATCGAGGTAAAGCGCCTGAGCGAGGCTTCGCCCAGTTTGCGGTCGGTTATGTCATGCACGATGGAATAGAGCATCGTTTTCCCGCCCAATTCGATGGGTCCCGAATAAACTTCCACGTCGCGGAGCTCTCCGGAAGCAAGCCGATGCTTGAATTCGAAATGGAGACACTTCGCTTCCATTGCTTTCGCTATGCTGATCTTGATGTCTTCGCTCGGAAGGACATTGATTTCGTCTATCTTCATGGCCAGCAGCGCGCGCCTGGAATAACCGTAGAAGCGCTCGGCTGCTTGGTTGGCCTCGGCAATCATGCCGCTGTCCGGATCGACCACAAGCTTCACCGCCGCGTTGGTTTCGAACATCTGTTTGTAACGCGCCTCGCTTTGCCTCAACTCGTTGGTCCGGGTTTCGACTTCCCGTTCGATTCTCGCCGTGTAACCCGTTCCGAGCAGAAGGAATGCGCCCAGGATTCCACTCGCAAGAATGCCGGCCACCAGAATGGCCCAGCTTTGCCAGGGCAGATGCGACTTGAGATAGGCCGAAGTCGGCGCCGTTTCGAGTGAGTAGCGTCTACCGCCGAATTCGAAAGTATTCGCATAATGCGTTTTTGCCTTTGCCGGGAAGGTGTCGTAAAGCACCCGCCCGCTGTCGATTTCCCTCAGCCTGGCATGAATGGTATTGCCGATGATGTCGGGAAGAAGGCTTTTCGTGCTGAAGGCGAGGACAGCCATGTTCCTGCCTGACTTGAGCGCGACCAGCATGAGTCCGTCCGGCGCGGGGAATGCGGCATATTTCCCTGCCTTGCCCGCTTTTTTCAGCGTTTCTCTCAGCGCCGGGCTGGCAAGATCGATGGCTTTGCCAGCGGGCTCGACATAGGTCGTGGTGCCGGAAATCCATTCGAGTGTGCTTATCGCCGGATGGCGGGCAAGGATGTCCTTGCAGAAGCGGCTGAACGTTTCCCTTTCGATGTTGCTGCCGCTGCCTCCCATGAAGGCATTGATTGTCTCGACTGGTGCTGCTTCCTCGTCCAGGCCTGCCTCCAGCAGCTCGCTGATTTTTTGCGAATCCAGGCGGAATTCCGACAGGGCCTCTCCCTTTTCCCATTTGTTGGTCTGCAGGAAGACCAGCACAAACATGAAGAAAACGATCGACATGGGGAGTGCGACGGTGATCAGGCGTTTGCGCCAGATTTCCCTCGGTTCGCCGAAAGCGACCAGGACAAGGGGGAATGTCGTCACCACACCGAGCGTGTCGCCCATCCACCAGGCCCCCAATCCCGTTGCATATTCGGATGGTTTGATCGCGCCGAGATGGTAAAGCGTCAGCGTCGAAATGGAGGCGCTGATGAGGCAGACGAATGGAACGACGGCAAGGAAGCGGACGAGATCGCTGAATTTGTCGAATGAAGCGGGATAGCCGATCAGCCGTCTCAGGAGCCAGCCCCCAGCCCCCGATTGGAGGGTGGAGGCGATTGCAAGGATGAATCCTGCGGCGACCTCGGTTGCCCCGAAATGGAACGTCTTGGAAAAGCCGATCCAGAAATTGAGCAGGAAGGCGCCGACGAACACAGCCGGAAGAGCGTCTGCACCCGCCGCGAAGCAGAATGCCAGGGCAATTCCGGCTGGAGGGAAAACGGGGGTCGCATAGCCGGAGGATTCGGCCAGCATAAGCGCGGGCTCTCCCGTGGCGAGATAGGCCGCGACGATAAACAAAAAGAGGCGCCAACGCGCCAAGCCGCTCAACGAATCAGGAAGGATGCGGCTTTTAGCGCTCATAGGCGGAATATTACTATCCGTCCCCGAGATAGACAAGCGGGCTGCCGGCCCGCTTTTTCAATAGTGACTGAGGTGCCAGCGGTTCTTTTTCGATTTTTCTCTCAGACGGTTGACGATGTCGCTTACCGTGGCATGTTTTTCACCCGTGAAAATATTGCTGATTTCGGATGAATTGAGCGCGGTCGCGTAGGAAATGGCCTTGACGGCCTTGTTGAGCGCCTTGTTGAATTTCGAGAAATTGATCGACTTCGAAGTGTTCGATTTTCCGTCTCTCAGGTCGGAGAGGCTGTATTTTTCGAGAATGCCCAGGGTTTCTTCCTTGCTCAGGCCGGATGCGATCGCGATCGACTCGATCGCTTCGTCGACGACCATGGTTAGTTTTGCAATATCATTTTCTTCGGTTTGTTGTGCAGCTGCAAAAGGCAACATTGCGCTTCCTCCCTTGTTCAAATTATGTCACAGCTTGATATAATTTTGCGTTGAAACCCCTGTTGTTCAGGATTGCCACAGAGGAATTGACACGGGATTGCGAACTTAGTTCACGATTTCTACGCAGAAGGATTCTGCCATGACGCCATTGAAGGGATTTTGACCTGGATCAAGGGTTCAGGCGTTTTCATAGCCCGGGAGGGTCTTTTCATACCCGGTCAGTGCTTCTTCGTATCCCATTATCTTCACCATTTCCCGTTCCCAGGAGCCTGGCCGCTTAATGCCTTCGGCGAAATGGGTTGCAAGCTGCTCGATGAGCCCCTTGACCGAGGTGGGAACGGGGCTGGATTCCGGCCTCTCCTCCAGGAGGGCCTTCAGCCACTTCAGCGTCTCGGGAGACAATTCGATCTCGATTTTGATTTTTTCTTTCATGCAAGTTCCCTGGAACTAACCACATCAAACGGCAATCCTACTCGATAGGAGAATACCAGATAGCCGTACTAGGGAGAATAACAAATATGAAAGTTCTGTTTGTCCTTTTCGGCGCCGAAGGCGACCTTTCTTCAAGACTGATCCTGCCCGCGCTTTACAATCTCCATTTGGATGGGCTGCTTCCCGAAGATTTCACGCTGCTCGCTGTCGACAGGATGGCCTCCGATCCCACCGAACTGATTGCGCGCTACCGAGAGAGCATCTCGGCCTATTCCAGACGGGGCTCTCCCGAAGACCCGTCATGGACGGACTTTTCATCGAAAATCAGAACGTTCCGCGCTGATCTGGAGGCCGATGCAAGCTATCATGAACTTGCAAGAAAGGTTTCAGAAAAAGAAAAGGCGTGGGGCGGACAGGCTGAACAGATTTATTATCTCGCCACGCCTCCGATGCTTTTCGAACCGATCACGCGAGGACTGGGCAACGCCGGAATTGCAAAAAACAGGGACAGGGCGAGGGTCGTCGTTGAGAAGCCGCTCGGTCACGACCTGGAATCGTCTCACGCGATCAACCAGTCGCTTGCCCGCTATTTCGAAGAAAGGCAGATTTTCAGGATAGACCACTTCCTGGGCAAGGAAACGGTGCAGAACATTCTGGCCATGCGTTTTGCAAATCCGATGTTCGAACCTGTCTGGAACAGGCGTTATATCGATCATGTCGCGATAACGGTTGCAGAAACACTTGGGGTCGAGCACAGGGCGGGCTATTATGAAAAGGCAGGCGCGTTGCGGGACATGGTGCAGAATCATCTGCTCCAGCTGCTCTGTCTGGTTGCCATGGAGCCGCCGGTTGCCTACGACGCAGAAGACATCAGGGGGAAGAAGATGGATGTATTGCGCGCCATCCGCCCCATAGCGCATGATGAAGTCTGGGAATACGCTGCAAGAGGGCAGTACGGGCCAGGCTGGATAGGCGGCGTCGAATTGCCGGGATACAGGGATGAGCAGGGGGTCGACAGGTGTTCGAACACCGAAACCTATGCGGCGCTCAAGCTTCATGTCGACAACTGGCGATGGCAGGGCGTGCCATTTTATCTGAGAACGGGGAAAAGGCTCGCCTCAAGCGTCTCGGAAATTTCGATCCGGTTCCAGGATGTGCCGCACAAGGCATTTCCGGCTTCGATGGGCGTGGATGCCCAGCCGGCCAGGCTGGTCATCCAGATCCAGCCCAGGCAGGGCATCGTGCTCAAATTCATCGCGAAGGAACCCGGCCTGCCGCTGCGCCTGCGGCCGGTAGACATGCGCTTCAGCTACAGGGAAGCCTTCAAGACGGCTGCACCCGAGGCTTACGAAACGCTTCTCAGAGACATCATGATGGGGGATGCGACACTGTTCATGCGCGCTGACCAGGTCGAGGCGGCTTGGCAACTCATCATGCCGATTCTGGATGTCTGGCAAGCCAACCCCGCTCCCGATTTTCCGAATTATTCTTCGGGCACATGGGGCCCCGAATCGTCGGAATTGCTCGTTGCCCGTGACGGCAGGAGCTGGCTGACGCCGACCTAGCCGTCTATTTTGACTGAAAAATCGATGCCGGCCCATTTTCCGGTCTGATCGTTTCTGTAAGTGAAATCTATCCGGCTTCCTGGGGAAAGCGCGGATGAGTCGATCTCGATCCTGTATAACCCCAGCCCGCTTTTTCCGGTCTGTTTCTGGGCGCTGTTCTGCCATCCGTCGAAACCCCATGAAAAGGTCGAGGCAAAGGGCAGGGCGATGACGAGCGTTGTGCCGTGCGCCATCGTGCTGACGGGCGCTTGCTTGAGCCAGAAAATCTTTCTTTTCTCGGGACGCTTGCCGCAGTAGCGCGCCCAGACCGCATTCGGCCTGTCCACAGGATAGCCGGCCTGCATCGAATAGGCGAGCTTCACGAATTCGGCATGCGCCCAGGCAAGCGGCATGGCTGAGCCGGTAGGGCGCCCTGGATAAAGACGCTTCTCCGGTATGGCGGATTCGTCCCACACCTGCTCGGGGATCATGCCGCCTTCCCCAGCCATGGCTGCCATCGCTTCCAGGTAAGGCAGCGGATCGCGTCCGGCAGTTAGCTCATAATGGCCGCGCTCGCCTGTCAACAGGGGCCATGCTCTTCCTTTCCCGGAGCCGTTGTAGGCGCTGCCATCCTCGTGTTCTCCGTAACCGTCTCCGTTGTATCTGCGCCAGCATGGACCGTTTGGCGTGTCGATCTTGAGTCTTGCGTCCGCCACTTTGAGGCTGTCGATGATAAACGGATCGTCGGCGCATCGCAGGCCGAAGCGCACTAGCTGAAGGAAGTCGGTTCCGATGAGTTCGTCTGCCCGGTATTCCGCGCCGATCACCTGATTCTTGATCTGCATCACGCTTTTCAGCACGGCGTTGTTTTCGATCACCAGAGCCGGAGCTGCGCGAATATAGTAACCATTTACATTCAATTGCTGCTGCAATGGAGAATCTGTGACGACATTCCAGTCTTCCACGTGGGCGTTCCAGAAATCGGCGAGATCGAGCGCAACGGCTGCGTCCTCGGGGTCGAGAAAGGGGGCGCCTGCGACGAGTGCAGCGATGCACACGGCAAGCGTGAAGGCATTCACTCCTGCGCTTTCCTCCCATCTGTCCTGATCGCTGGAAGGGCCGGTGTTGGCAATGAAGGTGAGCGCCTTTCGGGTCATTTCCTTGATCTTGATGCCGTCGATGACGTTTCTTTCGACGAGCGCTGCGGCGAGCAGAACGGGGAAAGCCGCCTCGTCGAGCTGGATACCCTGCCAGTAGGGTTTCCCCCCCAGCCACTGGTTCTGGTACCAGTGGCCATCCTCGTGCTGAGTGGCGATGAGGTATCGCAGGATGTCATGGGCGTCCTGCTCCGCCCCCAGCATCATCAGCGCCCCTGCGCATTCGGCAAGGTCTCGCGGCCAAACGAGATGATAACCGCCGACCTCGTCGCGCGTATTTCCCCATGGGATGCTGAGGCTCGCCACCATGGCCCCCGGAAAGCTCTTGTCCTGATGGGCTTTCAGCACCATGGCGGAAATCATCAGCTCTTCGGTCAGGGCGACGGGAAGGCCCGCGCAATAGGCGAGACCTGCATGCCAGCTCCGCCATTTCGCCACATGCGCATCCCAAACTTCTTCGAATGGCTGCAGCAGCGCTGAAATGGCGAGGGTAGCGGCGGATTGCTTCGAGCTGCCAAAGCCCAGCGCAAGCACGGCTTCTTGAGGCAGCTCGCCGATGAGGGCGACATTGCCCGGGCCGGCCTTATGGTACTGCCATTGCATCGAGCCGTTGTGGGCGAAATCCTGCCAGCCGTCGCTGATGCCGACATAGCCTGCGCTCGTCTTTCCAAAGGCGCAGTTCTGTTCGGAATCGCCTGCAACCAGCGCGAGACCGAAAGGCCCCTGCTCGGCCCAGATCACGGATCTTCCGCGGTAGCGGGAGCTTTCCGCGCAATTCTGGTTTCCTGTTCCGCCGAGATGCGGATTGAGCAGCACATACGGGCGCAGGTCGTCATCTCCTTCGAGTTTCAGTTCGATCAGCAGGACATCCCTTTCCGGGTCCGGACAGATGCGCAGATCGAGCCGGAATCTGGCGTGATGATGGGAGACTTCGACCGCGGGGATGCCCGAACCCGCGAATTTCAGTTTGTGGCTGCCAAGCGCCTTGACTTCGGTCCAGAACCCCCGGCTTCCTGCGACGATGAACCCCATGTCACGGATTTGCGGAACGTCGATTCGCGGATAGTAGATTTCGTTGATGACGCCACGGCTCAACGTATACCAGAGGCGGGAAGAACCGAGCCCGCATCCGACCATTTCCTTGGCGCTATTTGTCCAGTTCGGGCTCAGCCCGGGATGACCGGGCGCCGATTCCGTTTTGTCCATTCTTGTTCTCCTGGCGGTTTCTCGATTCGACAGCATGGGGAGAGACGAGTTCGCAGGATACATTCCGTTACGACACGGTCAAAATTGACGAACAATCTGTATGTATAACTTAAGGAAAACACAAGAGAAAAATTTGGCAACCCATGGCGCGCTGATCCCCTTCGATGAATTTGTGCGCTATCATGCGGACTTCCGCAAAGGCAGATAAGAAAACATGAGCGCGACAGACCACATCCTCATTGTCGATGACGACAAGGAAATACGTACCCTTCTGGGTGATTATCTCCAGAAAAACGAATTCAGGGTGACCTCGGTTGCTGACGGCAAAGCCATGCAAGCCGTGCTCGACAAGGAAACCGTTTCCCTCATTGTGCTGGATCTGATGTTGCCCGGAGAGGACGGTCTCGTGCTGTGCAGGAACATCAGGGCCAAATCCGAAGTGCCCGTCATGATGCTGACAGCCAAGGGTGACGACATGGACAGAATCGTGGGTCTGGAGATGGGGGCGGACGATTATCTTGCCAAGCCGTTCAATCCGAGAGAACTGCTCGCCAGGATCAAAAGCATATTGAGACGCGCCAAGGCGATGCCTGAAGGGCTCAAACCGGAAGAGGCGAGCGTGGTGCGGTTTTCAGGGTGGCGACTCGATACGCTTTCGAGACAACTGACTTCGCCTGAAGGTGTGGCCGTCCCGTTGAGCGGCGCCGAATACAGGCTGCTCAGGGTTTTCATCGACCATGCCAACCGGGTATTGAATCGCGACCAGTTGATGGATCTGTGCAGGGGCAGGGAGCTTTTTCCTTTCGACCGGAGCATAGACGTTCAGGTGAGTCGGCTGCGGCAGCGGCTCGGCGATGACGCCAAGGAGCCGAACCTCATCAAAACGATAAGGGGGGAGGGCTATATGCTCGCTGCCAAGGTCGAATACGAAAAATGATGCCCAGGTCCTTGCTTGGCAGAATGATCCTGATACTGGTCGGTGGTCTGATTTTCGGCCAGATGCTGAGCGCGGCAATCCAGATCAGGGAAAGAGAGGAATCGCTGTCCACGATCATCTGGACCCAGGCGTCACAGGGAATCTCCGCCTATGTCAGACTGCTCGATGCGACCCCCCCCGCCAACCGGAAGCGGGCAGCAGGTCTTTTGAGCAGTGCCCCGCTCTTCGTTTCGGTTGATGGAAAATTTTCGAGTGAGCCGATGCGCGGGAAGGATGCTGCAAGGCTTGAGAAGCTGCTGCATGAGCACCTCGGAAAAAGGCCGATCAGGCTGTTTTCGTCAGGCGAAAAGGCACCCTTCTATTGGCCCGAGCATGCTTCCTTCGGCTTGCAAACCACGCTGAAGGATGGTCAGCCGATCATTTTCGTGTACAACAGGGGGGTGGGCCGTTTCCTGCCCCGCAGACTCTTGATCAACCTGGTCGTCCTGTTCGTCGCGATCCTCGCTCTTTCCCTTTTTGCCGTGCATTGGGTGACGCGCCCTCTCAATCTTCTCGCACAGGCTGCGGATGAACTCGGCAAGAACATTCACAGCCCGCCATTACCCGAAAAGGGCTCGATGGAAATGAGGCGGGCGGCCAGGGCCTTCAACACGATGCAGGCAAGGCTGCTTGAATATCTCGCTTCCAGGGCGAGAATCCATGCGGCCATGTCCCATGATCTCAAGACGCCGATCACGCGACTTACGCTGCGTGCGGAAATGCTCGAGGATCCCGATCTCAAGGCCAAATTCATCAAGGACCTGGAAGAAATGGACAGCATGGTCACGATCAGCCTGGATCTGATGCGCGGCATGAGCAACGGCGAAGCCGTCCAGACCGTGGACATCACCGCGCTGCTGGAGAGCATCCAGGAAGATCAGATGGAAACCGGCAGCGAAGTGGAAATCCGGCAATTCGGGAACATCCGGTATTCCGGCAAGCCACAGGCTTTGAAGCGTGCCATCGTCAATCTCGTCGAGAATGCGATCAAGTATGGAAAAAAGGCAACCATTTGTGCAGAAGAAGTCGAGGGCGGACTCCTGATCAGCGTCACTGACGAGGGCCCTGGCATTCCGGAAGACAAGCTGGATCTCGTCACGGAGCCTTTCTACAGGCTCGAGTCGTCCCGATGCAGGGATACGGGCGGTTCAGGTCTGGGGCTCGCCATCGCCAAGGCGATCGCCGAAATCCACGGCGGAACATTGAGGCTTTCCAATCGGCCAGAAGGGGGATTGGAGGCAGCGATCTTCCTGCCGAAAAAGAGCTTGCAACAGGATTAGCCGGCTTTGACTAGAGCGTGTTAACGCCCTAGATGCCGTCTTTCGCAATCAGCCAGCACTCTTGGATGTGTTCCCCCACTTCCTTTATCATCCCCTGATCCAGCTTTCCCTTCTCGGACTCCGCGACCAATATTTCCATGATCTTGTCGGGCTCCAGCGAGTCGCGATAGGGACGGCGCTGCGCCAGGGCCTGGAAGACGTCGACTTTTTCAATGATGCGCGCTTCCAGGGAAAGTTCAGACAACTGTGCGTGAAAAGGATACCCGTTTCCGTCAATCCGAAAAGTTCGCCGATTTTGCGGGTAAGCGCGGCTACTCTTTCCGGGTGTTCGCGGGTAAATGGGCTTTCAGCATCGACGATGCAGGAGAAAATGTGAGCGATGCTCCTCAATTCGTCCTTGCTCTGTCGCGCGATGCCGTTTCAGAAGTCCGCTCCGAAAGATAGCTGTTCACGTGATTCGGCATGTAGGCGACACGCTTGTCGTGATGGATGTGCGTCACCCCAACCAGATCAGGGCGTCGGAAAGGGAGTGGATCGCTTCGTGCAGGTTGAAGGCAAGCAAATATCCTGCTAATTTGGTAGGTTGTAAGGGGGAAATTCGGATGGAGCCGCTGAAAATTCTGATGGTCGGGTGTTCGGCTGTCGAACGCATTGAGCAGCTCTTGCGCAGCGCCGGCATGGCTTTTGTTTCGATGTGCGTGGACGGCCGAGCGTTTCAGGAAGAGTCGTTTGCTCCGGACATCATTCTTTGCGATGGCGGCACCGATCCCCTTTCCATTCTGACAGCGGCGAAACAAAGCTTTCCTCTGACACCCCTGATTCTGATCGCATCAGAATCAGCACTGATGGATGCACGGCAGTTGCTCGAGAATGGGGCAAGCGATTACGTGACCATGAGCGACCTGGCGCGCTTGCCGTTTGCAATCGACCGATCGCTTGCAGAGGCGCGCGGCAGGCTGGTCGAGCAGAAATTGCAGGAAAGCGAGGAAAAATTCCGCAGTATCGCAGCGTCTGCCCAGGATGCCGTCATCATGATCGACAACAAAGGCTGCATTTCCTTCTGGAATGCAGCCGCTCAAACGATCTTC
>JAJZPK010000035.1 GCA_021811205.1 Pseudomonadota bacterium | reverse complement strand
GCTCGAACGATCCATACAGGATCTGGGTATCCGAGATCATGCTCCAGCAGACCCAGGTTGCGACCGTCATTCCCTATTACGAAAGATTTCTTTCAAGCTTCCCTGATCTCGAATCCCTGGCCGAAGCTGAAATCGACGAAGTGCTGAGCCTTTGGAGCGGGCTGGGCTACTACTCGAGGGCAAGGAATCTTCACGAGACGGCGAAGCTGATCAGGAAAAGCGGAAGATTCCCGGATAATCCGGAAGCGCTTGCCGGGCTTCCAGGGATAGGCCGGTCGACAGCAGCTGCGATATGCGCCTTCTCTTTCGGGACGCGCGCCGCGATACTCGACGGAAACGTGAAGCGCGTCTTTTCCAGGCATTTCGGGATGGAAGGGTATCCTGGAGAAAAAAAAGTCGAGATTCGCATGTGGGAGCAGGCCGAGGCGCTTCTTCCCGAAAGGGAAGTGGGGCGCTACACGCAGGCCTTGATGGATCTTGGCGCGACCTTGTGCACGAGAAGGAATCCTGATTGCGCAAGATGCCCTCTTTCCGAATCGTGCATTGCGCATCTCGAGGGCAGGGTGGAGGAGCTGCCTTGCCCCAGGCCGAAGAAGGCATTGCCTTCCAGAAGAACGGCATTTCTTCTGATGGAGCGGGAAGGGCGTCTGTTGTTCGAAAGGCGGCCTGAAAAGGGCGTGTGGGCAGGGCTGCTTTGCTTTCCTGAAGCAGACCCTTCACAGTATGCAGAATCGGAAAAGCTTTTGTCCTTCGTGCACACCTTCACCCATTTCAGGCTCGAAATCGAAGCCGTCCGCGTCCCTGCGGATCGCGAAGGAATATGGCTTGCGGCAGAGGAGGCTTTGTCCTCCCCCATTCCTGTTCCCGTCAGGAAGATACTCGAGAAAATCCGAGCGCCTTTCCCTTGACCGGCAGGGGTTTGCCTTTTCTTGCGCGCTTGCCGATAAAGGTCAGCATGTCCTTCTCGTTGATGGTGAGAAGAGATTCCTTGCCGCCGCGTCCGGAGACCGTGACCTGAAGCCCGTCATGCTTCGCGATCGATACGGCTTTCAGCGCCTCTCCCTCTTCGAGCGCCATCACCTGGACCCCTCTTCCGCCGTTGCCAAGCACTTTCATTTCCTCGATCGGGAAGAAGAGTAGCCTGGAAGAGGAGGAGAGCGAGGCGATCAGAAGGTCGGCATCCATGTCGAAGGCAAACGGGGGAAGGGGGGCTTCGCCTTCCTCGAGCGTGAGGAACTGCTTGCCCGATCGTGTCTTGGTCAGCAGATCCTCGAATCTGCACAGGAAACCGTATCCGCCCGATTGCGAAATCATGACGGACTGGCCCGCTTTCCCCCTGAGCATGTAGAGCATCTTTCCTGAAGCATCGATCAATGTGGAAAGCGGAACCCCGACGCCTCTTCCGCCGGGAACCTGGGATGCGGGAAGCGTGTAGACCTTTCCCGTCGAGGACATGAGGACGAGCGAATCGACCGTCCTGCATTCTATCGAGGAGAGCAGCGAATCCCCTTCCTTGAATGAGGGGGCTTCGAGATTGTGCCCAACTCTCGACCTGATCCATCCTTTTTCGGACAATGTGACGGTGACAGGCTCGTCGACGACCTGGGTTGCGAGCGATGAACGGCTCGCTGCCTCGATCAGCGTTCTTCTGTCGTCGCCGTAGGCTTTGGCGTCCTGCTCGATTTCCCTGATCACTTTCTTCTTCATGTGGGAAGGATCGGAAAGAAGTTTTTCCAGCTCCATCTTTTCGATCTTCAGCTTATCGAGTTCCTGCTCGATCTTGATGCCCTCGAGCCTGGCGAGCTGACGCAATCTGATTTCCAGGATGTCTTCGGCCTGGCGTTCGGATAGGGAGAAGCGCTGGATGAGATCGATTTTCGGATCGTCCGAATTCCGGATGATCCTGATCACTTCGTCTATGTTGAGGAAGACGATGTGCCTGCCTTCGAGGATGTGTATCCTGTCGTCGACCTGTCCCAGCCTGTGCTCGGTGCGTCTTCTGACAGTGTCCAGCCGGTATTGGGTCCATTCCGAAAGAATCTCGACGATTCCCTTCTGGCGCGGCCTGCCGTCCAGGCCGATCATCACCATGTTGACCGGGTGCGATGACTCCATGCTCGTCTTGGAAAAAAGCAGGGATGCGAATTCGTCGACGTCTTGCCTCGAGGACTTGGGCTCGAAGACGAGCCTGACCTGCGCCTCTTTCCCGGATTCGTCCCTCACCGCGTCCAGCTGTGACAGGAAGAGCTGCTTCAGCTGGCTCTGTTCCTGCGTGAGCGCCTTTTTGCCAGGCTTGACCTTGGGATTGGTGATTTCCTCGATTTCCTCGAGCACCTTCTGGCTCGAAGTCGTGGGGGGGAGCTCGAAAACGATGAGCTGCCACTGACCTCTTGCCAGCTCCTCGATTTTCCACCTGGCTCTCACGGGAATGGAACCGCGTCCGCTCCTGTAGGTTTCCAGGAAATCGGTCGAGATGATCTGTCCGCCTCCGGGAAAATCGGGTCCCTTGATGTGCTCGAGTATCTCTTCCGCGGAGAGATTGGGTTTTTTGATGAGTGCGATCGCCGCATCCGCGACTTCCCTCAGATTGTGCGGCGGAATTTCGGTCGCCATGCCGACGGCAATTCCGGATGCGCCGTTCATGAGCACCATGGGCAGTCTAGACGGAAGCAGGTCGGGCTCCTCGAATGCGCCGTCGTAGTTGGGCGAGAAGTCCACCGTCCCCATGTCGATTTCCGAAAGGAGCAGGTTCGCGATCGGGGTGAGTCTCGCCTCCGTGTAGCGCATGGCGGCCGCGCCGTCTCCATCGCGGCTGCCGAAGTTGCCGTGCCCGTCGACCAGCGGATATCTCAGCGAGAAATCCTGGGCGAGCCTCACCATCGCATCGTATGCTGACTGGTCTCCGTGCGGGTGGAATTTTCCGAGAACATCGCCGACGACGCGCGCCGATTTCACCGGTTTTGCCGAAGGATTCAGCCCCATTTCGTTCATGGCGTAGAGTATGCGCCGCTGGACAGGCTTCTGGCCGTCGCGCAGATCGGGCAGCGCCCGCCCCTTGACCACGGATATCGCATAGTCGAGATAGGCCTTTTCGGCGAATTTGCCGAGATTCAGTGCATCATCTTCCCTTGATTGGAAAAGGTCGATCTGGTCCATCAGATGTCAGCCTCCGCCTCGTTGCCGTGCTCTTCGATCCAGGTGCGTCTGGATGCCGATTCGTGCTTTGACATCAGCATGTTCATGGTCGAATTCGTTTCCTCGATGACCTCGGGTGCGACAGATATCCTCATCAGTCTTCTCGTGTCAGGATTCATGGTCGTGTCCCAAAGCTGTTCGGGGCTCATTTCCCCCAGCCCCTTGAAGCGCGATATGCTCCAGCTCTTCAATCCTTCCTTGGAAAGCCTGTCTTCGATCGATGAAAGCTCGGATTCGTCAAGCGCATAAAATTTCCTGGGGGGCTTGGTTTTTCCCTGCCCCAGCGTGTCTATCCTGAAAAGGGGGGGCTGGGCGACATAGACATGCCCGTTCTCGATCAGTTTCGGGAAATGCCTATAGAAGAGCGTCAGCAGCAGCACCTGGATATGCGCGCCGTCGACGTCCGCGTCGGCCATGATGCAGATCTTCGAATACCTGAGGGAGGCGAGATCGGTCTCGGAATTGCGCTCGTGAGGGTCCACCCCTATCGCGACTGCGATGTCGTGGATCTCGTTGTTGGCGAAGAGCCTTGCCGCATCCTGTTCCCATGTGTTCAGCACCTTGCCCCTGAGCGGCAATATGGCCTGGAATTCCTTGTCGCGCCCCATTTTTGCTGAACCACCAGCCGAATCCCCCTCGACGAGGAAGAGCTCGGTGCGGGAGGCATCCTTCGATTCGCAGTCGGTGAGTTTTCCCGGCAATACTGCAACCCCAGACCCCTTCTTCTTTTCGACTTTCTGCGCCGATTTGAGCCTGTTCTGGGCCTGCTTGATGGCCAGTTCTGCAAGCTTTCTGCCGTATTCGACATGCTCGTTGAGCCACAATTCGAAAGGGTCGGACACCATCGAAGAGACGAGCTTCACGGCTTCACGGGAGGAGAGCCGCTCCTTGGTCTGCCCCTGGAACTGCGGATCGAGCACCTTTGCGGAAAGCACGAAGCTCGCCCGCCCGAAAAGATCGTCCGAGATCAGCTTCACGCCCTTGGGAAGCAGGTTGTGGTGCTCGACGAAATTCTTGACCGCCTGGAAAACGCCGTCCCTCAGGCCAGACTCGTGCGTGCCCCCCGCAGGGGTCGGGATCAGGTTGACGTAGGATTCGCGGCAGGTCGTCCCTTCCTCGCTCCAGGCGATCACCCATGCGGCGCCTTCCCCTTCCGAAAAATCGGAAGACTTCCCCGAGGTCTTTTCTCCCTCGAAGAAGGGGATGGTCGTCTCGACGCCATCGAGCATTTCGGCAAGATAGCCCTTCAGCCCATCAGGATAGCTCCATGATTTGACTTCGCCCGTTTTTTCCAGCGTGAGCGTGACATTCACGTTCGGAAGCAGAACAGCCTTGGAGCGCAGCAAACGCTCCAGTTCCTGAATCGGGATCGTCGGAGAATCGAAATAGACGGGGTCGGGATGGACATGCAGGGTCGTCCCTGTTTTCCTGCCGCAGGAGCCTGTTTTCGACAAGGGTTCTACCACGTCCCCGTTCTCGAAGGCGATGTGGTGGATGGATCCTTCCCGCATGACGTCTACTTCCAGGCGCCTGGACAGCGCATTCGTCACGGAAACGCCGACACCGTGCAGTCCGCCCGAGAAGCTGTAGGCGCCGCCGTCCTTCTTGTCGAACTTTCCGCCTGCGTGGAGCCGCGTGAATACGATTTCGACGGTCGGAATCCCTTCTTCGGGATGGATGCCCACGGGAATTCCCCTGCCGTTGTCCGTGATCGTGACCGAATTGTCGCCGTGAAGGATCACTTCTATCCTGTCAGCGAACCCGGCAAGGGCTTCGTCGGATGCGTTGTCGATCGCTTCCTGGACGATGTGGCAGGGGTTTTCCGTCCTGGTGTACATGCCAGGACGCTGCTTGACGGGTTCCAGCCCCTTCAGGACCTTGATCGAAGCTTCGCTGTATTTTTCGGCCATTCTCTTCCTCAGCCCGGTTTCGACGCGTGCTCCCTCGTCGCATGGAACTCGATGTCGGGCCAGCGTTCCATGACGAGTTCCAGGTTCACCCTGGATGTCGCGAAATAGGCAAGGCTGCCGCCTGCGTCATACGCGACCTGGTTCGCCAGCGTCTTTTCGAATTCCTCGAGCTTTTTCTGGTTTTTCGAGGTCACCCAGCGCGCAGACTGGATCGATACCGGCTCGAACACGGCGTCGACCCCGTATTCGGATTCCAGCCTGTGCGCCACGACCTCGAATTGAAGCACGCCGACCGCGCCGAGCACAAGGTCACCGCCCGAAACGGGCTTGAAGACCTGGACCGCGCCTTCTTCGCCGAGTTGCTGCAACCCCTTGTGCAGCTGCTTGATCTTCAATGGGTTTCTTATTCTGGCCACCCTGAAGAGCTCGGGGGCGAAATAGGGAATGCCGGTGAACTTGAGCGGCTCCCCTTCGCTGAAGCTGTCCCCGATCTGTACGTTGCCGTGATTGTGCAGTCCGATGATGTCGCCTGCATAGGCTTCTTCGACCTGCTCCCGCTGGTGCGCCATGAAGGTGATGACGTTGGAGACCTTGAGGTCTCGATCCAGCCTCAGATGCCTGATCTTCATTCCGCGCTCGAACCTGCCCGAGCATACTCTCAGGAAGGCGATCCTGTCCCTGTGCATGGGATCCATGTTGGCCTGGATCTTGAATACGAATCCGGAAAAGGCGGGTTCAAGCGGCGAGACCATTCTCGAACTCGCGTCCCTTTGAAGCGGCATGGGCGCCCAGTCGACGAGCGCATTGAGGATTTCCCTGACCCCGAAATTGTTGATCGCGGAGCCGAAAAAGACAGGGGTCTGGGTACCTTCGAGGAAGGCATCCAGGTCGAAGGGATGGGATGCGCCCCTCACCAGATCGACTTCCATCCTGAGCTGCGCGATTTCGAGGGGAAAGAGTTCGTCGAGCTTGGGATTGTCCAGGCCTGCAATCTTTTCGAGGGACTGCTTCGCATCTTCACGTCCGGCTTCGAAAAGCAGGATTTCATCCTTCATCAGGTGGTACACGCCCCTGAATGTCTTTCCCATGCCGATCGGCCAGGTCACAGGCGCGCACTGGATCTTCAGAACGGATTCGACTTCGTCGAGCAGGGAAAGCGGATCTCTCGCCTCCCTGTCCATCTTGTTCATGAAGGTGAGGATGGGAGTGTTCCTCATCCGGCACACGTTGAGCAGCTTGATCGTCTGCTCCTCAACGCCTTTTGCTGCATCGATCACCATCAGGGCGGAATCGACGGCGGTGAGCACGCGATAGGTATCTTCCGAAAAATCCTCGTGTCCCGGGGTATCGAGCAGGTTGAACACGTGGTCCCTGTAGTCGAACTGCATGACCGAGCTTGCGACAGAAATTCCCCGCTGCTTTTCGATGTCCATCCAGTCGGATGTCGCGTGTCTGCCGCTTTTTCTGCCCTTGACCGTGCCTGCGAGCTGGATCGCTCCCGAGAAAAGCAGGAGCTTTTCGGTGAGCGTTGTTTTTCCTGCGTCCGGGTGGGAAATGATGGCGAAGGTGCGCCTTTTTTCCACTTCGGCTGCTATCGATTCAGTCGTCATTTATGGATTCCGCGAAACGCGTTAGTCTAATCAAAATTGCAAGGGAAGTCTCTACCATTGGCATACCTCGCGATGCTATGATTCGCAAATGCGAAATGGCACAAAAATTGCGATTGCCCAGATCAACTGCGCGGTGGGCGACATGCAAGGCAATGCGGAAAAAATCCTCGAAATGGCTGAAAAAGCCAGGGATTCGGGCGCATCGATTCTTCTGACGCCGGAACTTGCGATCTGCGGCTATCCGCCCGAGGATCTCCTCCTGAGATCGGGGTTCTACCGGGCATCCAACGAAGCATTGAAGCATCTTGCCGAAAAAATAACGGGCATTTCGGTCGTCGTGGGGCACCCGGTCGAGCTGGGTGGAAAGCGATACAATGCAGCATCCGTCATCAGGGAAGGCAGGATAGAGGCCACCTACCGCAAGCTCGAACTGCCGAATTACGCCGTTTTCGATGAAGAGCGCTATTTCGAAAGCGGCAGCGAACCCGTCGTTTTCGATCTGGGCGGCATCAGGTTCGGCATCGCGATCTGCGAGGACATCTGGGAGAAGAGGGCGGCGAAACTGGCCAGGGATGCGGGTGCGCAAATCCTGCTCGTGCTCAACGCATCCCCCTTCCACATGGAAAAGCAGGCGCTGCGCTACGAGATTGCGCGGGAGCGGATCAGGGAGGGCGGATTTTCGCTCGTCTACGCGAATCTTGTCGGCGGACAGGACGAGCTGGTTTTCGACGGCGCATCCTTTGCCATGGACGAAAAGGGGGAAGTCGTTGCGCGGATGCCTTCCTTCGAGGAAGGACTCGGCATTGTCGAAATCGGCAGGGGCAGGGAGATCCATCCCGAACATTCTCTGGAAGAGAGCGTTTACAAGGCGCTTTGCCTTGGCGTTTCGGATTACGTGGGCAAGAACCGCTTCCCCGGCGTGCTGCTGGGGCTTTCCGGAGGAATCGATTCCGCCTTGACGCTTGCGGTTGCGGTCGATTCGCTCGGTGCTGACAAGGTGCATGCGGTGATGATGCCGTCCCGGTATACCGCGCAGATGAGCCTGGACGATTCCAGGGAAATGGCGAAAACATTAGGTGTGCGCTATACGGAGCTTCCGATCGAGGCCATCCATTCCCTGTTTCTCGAGACGCTCTCGACGGAATTCGAAGGACGCGCTCTCGACGCCACTGAGGAGAACATCCAGGCGCGGGTCAGGGGGACGCTCCTCATGGCGCTTTCCAACAAGAGCGGCGCCATCGTGCTCACGACCGGAAACAAGAGCGAAATGGCGGTGGGCTATTCGACGCTCTACGGCGACATGGCTGGCGGGTTCGCCGTGCTCAAAGACATCAAGAAAACCCTCGTTTACCGGCTTGCGAATTACAGGAACGGGCTGGGGCATGTGATTCCGGATCGCGTGATAGAGAGGCCGCCTTCGGCCGAATTGCGCGAGAACCAGAAAGACCAGGACAGCCTACCCTCCTACGAAGTGCTCGACGCAGTCATGGAGGCTTACATGGAGCGTGACCTTTCCCTTCATGAGATCTCGAAATTGGGCATAAACTTGGAAGATGCGAGACGCGTGATCCATCTCATCAAGATCAACGAATACAAGCGCAGGCAGTCGCCTGTGGGCATCAGGATCACGCAACGCGGCTTCGGGCGCGACTGGCGCTATCCCATTACCTCGAAATTTCTGGACGAATACTGAAAAGGAGACCCGATGAAAAAAATAGAAGCGATCATCAAGCCGTTCAAGCTCGACGAGGTGCGCGAGTCGCTTTCCGAGATCGGAATCAACGGCATGACGGTGACCGAGGTCAAGGGTTTCGGCAGGCAGAAGGGACACACCGAGCTTTATCGCGGCGCTGAATATGTCGTTGATTTCCTGCCCAAGGTCAAGATCGAGGTCGTGGTTGCAGATGCGCTCGTCGAACAGACGCTGGATGCCATCCTGAAGGGCGCAAAAACGGGCAAGATCGGCGACGGCAAGATCTTCGTCATGGATGTCGAGCAGGTGGTGCGCATTCGCACAGGCGAATCCGGGGAAAGCGCAGTCTAGGCGAGCCGGCAGGGGCGCAAGGCCCCTGCATGATTTCAGCATGCACGCACTCTTGCAGTTGCCAGTGCATGCTCGGCATTTTCCTGCTGCCCATGCTGGGCGGCGGAAGGCTTGGCGTCTTGCTCGGCAGAGCGCTCTTGAAATGGTGATACGCGGCTAGTGCTGCTTTTGCAGCATGGGCGAAAGTCCTTTCCATATGTTGGCCAAGACTTTTCCTTGCGCGCGAGCATTGGGATGCAGGCCGTCGGCCTGGAAGTCGTCGAGGTTCTGGGCAAAGCCTTCCAGCATGAATGGAACGAATCCGAGCCTGCGGCGCTTGGCGATCTCGGGGTAGATCGCGCCGAATTCGGAAGCGTAACGCTGCCCATAATTCGGGGGGAGACGCATGCCGACCAGAAGCACCCTTGCATCATGCTTCTCGCAGGCGTCCACGATGGCATTCAGGTTTTTTTTCGTCACGGATACAAGTTCTCCCTGCAAACCGTCGTTCGCGCCGAGTTCGAGAATGACGATCTCGGGCCTGAATTGTTCGAGGGCGCGGCCGATCCTGGATAGCCCGCCGGAAGTTGTTTCGCCGCTGATGCTGGCGTTGATGACCCGAATGTGCGTCTTGGAGAGCCGCTTCGAGAGCATGTCGACCCAGCTTTTTCCGGTCGGCAGACCGTATCCGGCGGAGAGGCTGTCGCCGAAAACGAGCAGGTTCGATGCCAGAGCCAGTTGCGGCAGACAGGCGAATAGGAAAACGAGAAGGGCTTTTTGAACCATGGAAAATTCCGTATTGAGGGTCGTCGATCTGTGCAAGAAGGTCGATCCGGACCTCGTCATTTTGAGCAATATCCGATTCGAGATCAATCCCGGGGATGCGCTCGCCATACTGGGCGCATCAGGCTCGGGGAAGACGACGCTTCTGAGCCTGCTTGCAGGGTTGGACAGGCCGACGAGCGGAACCGTCTATATCGATGGGATCGACATTTTTTCGCTCAGCGAAGACGAAAGAGCGAAACTGAGGGGGAAGACGATAGGCTTCGTTTTCCAGTCCTTCCAGCTCCTCCCCGCGCTCACTGCGCTGGAAAACGTGATGCTGCCCATCGAGCTTTCGGGAAGAGGCAAGGCAAGGGAGGATGCGCTCGACATCCTTGATCGCGTCGGGCTCACGGGAAGGGCGGCGCATTATCCAAAACAGCTCTCGGGCGGGGAGCAGCAGCGCGTTGCCATCGCGCGCGCCTTTGCTGCAAGACCCAGAATGCTTTTCGCAGACGAGCCGACCGGAAACCTGGATTCCGCGACTGGGGAAAAAATCATCGACCTGATGTTCGACCTCAACCGCGAGCAGCATACTACCCTTGTCCTCGTGACGCACGACCCGGAAATCGCGAAGCGATGCGGAAGAAGCATCAGATTGAAGATGGGGAATCAGGTTGAATGACTTCCTGATTTCGCTAAGGCTGCTGGTGCGCGACTGGCGTTCCGGCGAGCTTTCCGTGCTCATTGCATCGCTGCTCATCGCCGTTTCGGCCATGACGACGGTAGGCTTCTTTTCCGACAGGGTGAGCGGCGCGCTCGAGAATCAGGCGGAAAGGATGATGGGAGCGGATCTCGTTGTCGTATCCGATCATCCGGTAGATCCGGTTTTCGAGTCGGAGACGGCGCGGCGCGGCCTCAGTTACACCCTCGCTGAAAAATTCCCGAGCATGGTGAGCTCGAAGGAGGGCAGCGTCCTTTCCGAAATCAAGGCTGTCGAAGCAGGCTATCCGCTGCGCGGCAGGCTGCGGCTCTCGAACGGCGCAAAGGGTATCCCCAGGCCGGGAGAGGTCTGGGTGGACAGGAAGCTCGTCGTCAAGCTCCACCTTGCGCCGGGCGAGGCCGTGGAAATCGGGGATGCCGATTTCAAGATCTCGGCCATTGTGGAGGAGGAGCCAGAGGCAGCTTTCTCGTTCATGAGTCTTGGGCCGGGGCTCATCATGAACAGGGACGACATTCCAAGGACGAAACTGATCACAACGGGAAGCCGGGTGCACTACATGCTTTATGCGGCAGGAGACGCGAAGTCCGTCGATGCATACAGGCGCTGGGTGAAGTCGCGGCTGGGAAGAGGACAGAGCATCGAGGATGCGCATGGGGGAAGCCCGCAGGTCAAGGCCATGCTCGACAGATCGAGCGTGTTCCTCGGCATGTCCGCGCTGCTTGCAGTCGTGCTCGCTTCGGTCGCCATTTCGCTCTCGGCGAGGCGTTTCATGGAGCGCCATCTCGACGGCTGCGCAGTAATGCGCGTCATGGGGATGACAGGCCCCCGTCTTTTCCGGATCTTCCTCTACCAGTTTTCGATGCTGGGGCTCGCATCGGGCCTTGTGGGCTCGGGCGTGGGCTTTTTTGCGCAGAACATGCTCGGCCTGCTGCTCTCGAACACGATCGGCGTCAAGCTGCCATCCCCTTCCATGTTGCCTGCACTCGAAGGCAGCGCAGCTTCCCTGGTCCTGCTGCTCGGGTTCGTCCTTCCCCGGATCAGCGCCCTTTCCAAGGTTCCGGCGCTCTACGTGATCAGGCGGGAGAATGGAAAATTTAACGCAGGCCATGCGCTCGGTCTTGCCGCGCTCGGTCTGATTTTCTTCTGGCAGGCAAACGATTTCAAGCTGGGCATGGTCGTGTTCGGCGGATTTCTCGCCACGATTTTCATTTTTTCCCTGATACTGTGGTTTTTCCTGAAGCATCTGAAGGGGTGGCGGCTCGCCAACTTGAGGCGGCGGGCTGCATCGAGCGTCGTCCAGGTGCTCGCCTTTGGACTCGCCTTGATGGCGATTCTGGTGCTCACCCTGGTGAGGCGTGATCTTGTCACGCTTTGGCACGAGAGTCTGCCGAGTGACGCGCCGAACCGTTTCGTTCTCAACGTCCAGCCCGACCAGTTGAAGGCGGTTTCGGACTATTTCGAAAAGAACGGGCTGAGAGTGCCGGAGTTTTTCCCGATGGTGAAGGGAAGGCTCGTGCAGATCAACGGAAGAGCCGTATCATCGGACGATTACGAAGAATTGCGGGCAAAAAGGCTCGTCGATCGGGAGTTCAACCTTTCATGGGCGAACCAGATGCAGACCGGAAACCAGGTTGTATCCGGAAAATGGTGGGGCAAGAAAGATCAGGGCAAGGCCATGCTTTCAGTCGAGGAAGGCATCGCCAAAACGCTTTCCATACGCATGGGCGACATGCTGACCTTCGACGTCGCTGGAAGCAGGATTTCAGCCAAGGTCGTGAATCTCAGGAAAGTCGACTGGAATTCCTTCAGGGTCAATTTTTTCGTGCTCAGCCCCCCGGGGCTGCTCGAAGATTATCCGGCGAGCTACATCACGAGCTTTTACCTTCCAGGCGAAAAGGCAGGGGAGTTGAACGGTCTTTCAAGACGCTTTCCGAGCCTGCTCGTTCTGGATGTGTCTTCGGTGATTGCCAGGATGCAGAAGATGATGGGGCAGGCTGCGCTTGCGATCGAGTTCGTTTTTCTATTCAGCCTGGCATCGAGCGCCATGGTGCTGACTGCGGCCTTCTCGGCGACCATGGACGAGCGGATCAGGGAAACCGCGATCCTGCGTACCCTGGGCGCGGACAAAAGGCAGATACTCTCGGCCTATGCTTCGGAATTCTTGGTCCTGGGCGGCCTCTCGGGTCTTTTCGCCTCCTTCGGCGCAACTCTGGTGGGGTGGCTTGCATCAAGCCGCCTGCTCGATCTGCCGGCTCGTTTCGATCCTGTAGTGATCATGGCCGGCCTTGTCTCGGGCATGGCCGTCATATTGCTGATGGGGCTCTTCTGGACGAGGAAGGCGCTCGCTTTCCCGCCTTCGGTCCTCTTGCGCTCCCTGGACTAGGTTCAGCTTGTGCAAAGGGCTCTGGGATCGTTTTCCCCGGATGAAGCCATTTTTTCGAGGTTGTCTAGCACGCTCATGCTCGCTTCCTCCATTTGGGCGACCGACTCGACACCCTTCGCGTAGTTTCCGGAATAATAATGGCGGATGGCATCCTGTCCGGCCTTGTGCACCAGGACGTGTGGGGATTCGATTTCCCTGTAGCCGTTCAGCATCGAGAAGCACTCCTTGCCGTCCCCCTCGTAATACCATTTACCCAATCGGCAGAGAGTATGGTCGCTGAAATCTTCTGCCTTCTTGTCGGACAGGCCGAGGAAGACCTTGTAGATTTCGAATTTGTAGACGAGATGGTCGACCTTGGCGAGTTCGACAAAGCTCCTGAGGGCAGAAGATGCAATCGCCTCTTCCATCCTGTTCGATATGGAAAGGAGCTCCTGCATGTTGGCGGTTGCAGCCGTGCCGTCTCGGCTGAAGGCATCGGACTGCCGCGAGAGTTCTTCCATGCCGGATTTCGTTTCCGTGGTTTCGACCTGGATCGATGAGACGAGATCCGAAATTTCCTGGGTGGCATTCGCGGTGCGCTCGGCAAGTTTCCTGACCTCGTCGGCTACCACGGCAAAACCTCTGCCCTGTTCTCCTGCACGGGCGGCTTCGATCGCAGCATTCAGGGCAAGCAGGTTGGTCTGGTCGGCGATTTCCTTGATCAGGTTGACGATGCCGCCGATCTGGGTGGCGCGTTCGCTCAGGTTCTCCACCTTGACCGCAGAGGTTCTGGAGTCCCTCGCGAGAAGCTGCAGGTTGGTCGATATGCTTTCGATCGATCCACGGCTCTGGGCCGAGACACTTGCAGCCATGATTGCGTGGCTTTTTTCATCCTTCAGGGTGTTGGCAAGCTTGGACAGGCTCTGCTGGGTTTCGGAAAAGGATCGCCCGAAGACCTGCATGTTGCTCGTCAGATCGGCGTACATGGCGTTTTCTTTTCTGGCTTGATCGAGTCTTTCCGAAAGCGATTCGTTGTCCCCTCTGAGTGAATCGACTTCATCCTTCAGTTGCCTGATTTCCTCGACGAGAGAGTGGTTGTTCGAGTCCGAATTGGAAGCTTGCTTCTTCTTGTTGAAAAACATTGGGTTCCCTTTTTAAAACAGACATTATTCTATCATTTCAACGGGCGTCTTCAACAGCGCAATCAGGGCTCCGCTTCCTCCTTCTCCGGGTTTCGCCTCGCAAAAGGCGAGCACTTCAGGAACCTGCACGAGCCAGCTTCTGACCTTGGCTTTCAGCACCGGTTCGCCCTTCGAACCATATCCTTTGCCGTGGACGATACGTACCGCCTTGCACCCTTTGGCGCCTTCGAGGAACTCCAGAAGCGAACGCCTGGCTTCATCGCGTCTCATGCCATGCAGGTCGAGTTCGGCTTCAACAGGAAATTTTCCACGCTTGAGCTTTTTCAGTTCCCCCGAGAGGCCGGGTTTGCAGAAAGCGGTTTCCTCCTCGGGAAAGGAAATCGAATCGGATAGATAATCCCGAACAATGCCCTCTTCTGGAGCAGCATGTTTTCGTTTTGCAGGGGCTTTTCCAGTTTCTGCGCGCGCCTCGAATTTGAGCGGGGTGACGCCTTCGGCAGCGATCAGGAAAAGCTCCCTGTCCTTCATTTCAATTCGTCGAGATATTTTTCCGCATCAAGCGCGGCCATGCAGCCCGTGGCTGCGCTTGTGATGGCCTGACGATAGATGTGGTCCTGTACGTCGCCCGCTGCAAACACGCCCGGGATACTGGTTGCCGTGGCGTTCCCCTCGCCGCCGCCGCGCGTTGCGATGTAGCCGTTCTTCATTTCGAGCTGGCCCTGGAAGATTGCCGTGTTGGGTCTGTGTCCTATGGCGATGAAAACGCCGAGCAGAGGAATTTCCTTCGTGGCGCCATCCTGGGTATTCTTGATCCTGATGCCGGTGACGCCTGAATCGTCGCCCAGCACTTCGTCGAGAACATGGTTGAGCTCGAGCGAAATGTTGCCGCTTTCAACCTTCTCCATGAGCTTGTCGATCAGGATCTTTTCGGACCTGAACTTGTCCCGGCGGTGAATCAGTGTGACATGCCTTGCGATGTTGGAAAGATAAAGCGCTTCTTCGACTGCGGTATTTCCGCCGCCGACCACGCAGACATCCTGATTCCTGTAGAAGAAGCCGTCGCAAGTCGCACAAGCCGATACGCCCTTGCCCATGAAGGCTTGCTCGGAATCGAGTCCGAGATACATGGCGGATGCTCCGGTTGCGATGATCAGCGCGTCGCAGGTATAGGTGCCCGCATCCCCCACGAGCTCGATCGGCTTTTTGGAAAGATGCGCAGTATGGATATGGTCGAACACGATTTCGGTGTCGAAACGTTCTGCGTGCTTCTGGAAGCGCTCCATGAGCTCAGGGCCCTGGACGCCGTCGACGTCTGCGGGCCAGTTGTCGACTTCGGTCGTGGTGGTCAGCTGACCGCCCTGGGAAAGCCCGGTGATCAGAACAGGATTGAGATTGGCCCTGGCTGCATAAATCGCTGCGGTATAGCCTGCAGGTCCCGAACCGAGGATCAGAAGGCGGCAATGTCTTGCGTTCGAATTCATGGCGTTTCCATGTTGCGTTCAAATGGGCAAATCTAAAGCAACAGCGACTTTTTGTCGAGACGCTTTGCGTACACATCTTGCGATATAATACGAATTTCGATCTTCTTGCAGCCGACATGGCGAACAAATCGAATCCCTTGCCCCCCAAAATTGCGGCGCTGCTGCGGGAGTCCTGGTGGCTGGTCCTCGTGGCTGCGGCTGTTTTTCTTGCGCTGATCCTCTATACCTACGATCCTCGCGATCCGGGGTGGTCGCATACCGCGACCCATCCGGCTGTCCATAATGCCGGCGGCTATTTCGGCGCGATTCTTGCGGACATACTGCTTTACGTTTTCGGTCTTTCGGCCTACTGGGGCGTGGTATTCCTGCTCTATGCGATAGGCTGGGGATACAAAAGGATAGACCAGGTTACGCTGCTTGACGGCAGATCCTTTTTCGTTTCCCTCGCGGGTTTTTTCGTCCTGCTGTTTTCAAGCGCGTCCCTCGAGTCGCTGCGCTTTCATTCGGTCAAGGCGGCGCTTCCGGCATCCGCTGGTGGCGTTCTGGGGGAAGTG